>JBGOWC010000037.1:0-10216 GCA_041478415.1 Terriglobia bacterium | reverse complement strand
GGGGAAGTCGAGCGCATACGAGAAATAGTAGAGCGCGATGAAGCACCAGCCAGCGGTCCAGAGCAGGAGATAGATCTGCCGCTTCAGGCTGTAGGTGTACGCAAAGAATCCCGCCACCAACGAAGTGGCGACGAGCAGGCCAAGGGCAATAAGGCTAGCGTGTGTCACGGGCATAGTCGGTTCGACAGCCGGCACTCGAGCAAGGCACGCGAAGACAATTCTTCGGACATGCCATGTGCGACACCAATTCCAGACCGCTGCGTATCGCCGCTCTCGACGGACGCACGAAGGCGGTCAAATTTGCAAAAACAAAGTACTTAAGGAATATAGAACATGGATTTTTCGCGAAGCAAGCGTACTGGGGTACTGGTAGCGAAAGAGGTAGTAGCGGGAGAGAGGCTTTTGCGCCAGGGAATCCTCCTGGGGCCGCGGCGGGAATCTCGGTTTCGGGAGAGAATTGGCGCCGGGTTGGACGGCGCGCGGCGGTTCGGCTAAACTGAAAAATTCCAATTTGCGCGAAAGAGTTTATTGGGGATGCCTGACTCCATGAATGCGACGACCAGCGGGCCGCGGGTCCGCTTTGCCCCTTCGCCGACCGGCTATCTGCACGTCGGCGGTGCGCGAACAGCGCTGTTTAACTGGCTCTTTGCGCGGCGCGAGGGCGGCACGATGATCCTGCGCATCGAGGACACCGACGCGGAACGCAACAAGCCGGAGCTCGTTGCGGGGATTCTGGAAGGCCTGCGCTGGCTGGGGATCGAGTGGGACGAGGGGCCGTACTTTCAGTCGGCGCGACTGGAGCTCTACCAGGAAGCCGCGAAAAAGTGCCTGGCGAACGGGGGGGGTTACCTTTGCTATTGCCCGCCGGAGCGCTACGCGGGCGGCGATGCCGAGGACGGTTCGGAAGGGGGCAAAGCTCAGCGAGTGACACGCTGCTCGTGCCGCGACGGGAAGGTCTCTTCACCGGAGACGAAGCCGGCGATTCGGTTCAAAGTCCCGCTGGGCGGGAAGACGGAATTTCAGGATGCTGTCTTCGGAACGCGGGAATTTTCGAACGAAGAAATCGAGGATTTCGTCCTGCTGCGCTCGCCGCGGGGTGAAGAGGCGGCGGGGCTGCCAACATACCAGTTGAGCGTGGTGGTGGACGACATCGCGATGCGAATTACCCACGTCATCCGCGGCGCGGATCATATTTCGAACACGCCGAAGCAGGTGCTGCTGTACCGCGCGCTGGGCGTTGAGCCTCCGCTCTTTGCGCACGTGCCATTGATCCTCGGGGCGGACCGCACGCGGCTCTCAAAGCGACACGGCGCGACGAGCGTCACCTCCTACCGCGAGGAAGGCTTCTTGCCCGAGGCGTTCCGCAATTTTCTGGCGCTACTCGGATGGTCCGCCGGCGGCGATCAGGAATTTCTGCGGACGACCGAACTGATCGAGAAGTTTTCGCTCGAAGGCGTGAGCCGGACGAATGGCGTTTTCGACCGCGCGAAGCTCGAGTGGTTCAACACGCAGTACCTGCAGAAGCTGCCGATTGAAGAGCTGCTCCCGGCAGTGGAAGGCGAGCTGCGGCGCAGCGGCTTGTGGCGCGAGGAATGGAAATCCAGCGCGGGGCGTGAATGGTTCGCGCGCACGGTGGATTTGCTGCGGCCGCGCATACGGCTACTGCCCGATTTTTCGAGCTGGTCGCGGGCGTTCTTCAGCGACGATTTTCCCTATGACCCGGCCGCGCGGGAGAAATTCTGGACAGACGAGCGCGTGCAGGAACTTCTCGCGAAACTCGCGCAGGCGCTCGCAGCGCTGCCGGAGTGGAATCACGACGCGTGCGACCACGCGTTGCGCGCGATCGCGGAAGCCGCGGGGGTCAAGGCCGGGCTGCTCATCAACGCGACACGCGTCGCGATCGTGGGGCAAGCGGTGGCGCCGCCGCTCTTCGACACGATGGTGGTGCTTGGACGCGAGCGGGTTATCGGCCGTCTGCGGGCAGCCGTAGATTTCCTGACCAAAAAATAGGCGAACGAACAAGCTCCGGTGATGGCCGAGAGGACGCGCTGGGCTGGTTACTTCGGAAAAAGCTCCGCGTGGGCGGGCTTTGCCGCAGCGCCGGCGGCGACAACGTCAAAGACGGCCTCGACATCGAGCGCGACCGGCGGGAGGCAGACTTCGTCGCTGCAGGCCTGGTAACGCAGCTTCATGGGGATGCGCTGCGCACCGAGCGGAGCATCCGCGAGCGCGGTGAGCGGCAAGCGGATAACCACCGCGCCGGTGTAGACGTTGAGCGGCTTGCTGGGCGAGAACGGAAATTTTCGCAGCGCGCCTTTTGGATAGAACGTCGCGGCGGCGCGAAACCCAGCCGGGAGGTCGGCGCGAAGATCGGTCGGAATCAGATATTCGGCGGAAGCCTCGCGAGCGTTGATGTGAAAGCCCGGGCGAATGTTCAGCACAACAGCGATCTGGAACGCGCGCCCGCGGGGCACCGGCGTGAGCGAAACATAGGCTGCGGGCGCAACCACTTCGCGAGCGGGAGGCAGCTTGGTCTGCGCGACGGAGGGAGCCGGCGTGGCCAAGATGAGAATCGCCAGGGCCACCGCACCGGGCCAGCAGAATCGAGCGCGGCGTCGCTTCACAGGGCCACCGGCGCGCCAAGCTGCTTCGAAATCACGCGGCTCATCACCCGAAACAAATCCTCGCCCGTCTTTTCGTGCACGAACGCGTCTCTCGTTTCCGACCAGCCGAGCTTGAAGCTGGTGGCGAGCGCGGAGATCCAGATTTCGCGCACGGGCGTATTCGGCGAAATCACGAATTTGGCCTCTGCCGGCTCCTCGAAGACTACTTCGAGCTTTCCCGATCCGCCTTCCACGTCGAAGCCGTGCTCGTCGCCGAGCGGGAGCAGTCTGCGCCGCAACTCCTCGAATGCCGCGTCACACTTCTTCTGAAAATCTCTCTCGTCCATCATGAATTCAGGTTACAGGAGCGCTTTCCAAGCGGCAAGCTGCAGAAAATCTTGCCCGCACAGGCTAAAGCCTATGCCACACATTCCTCACTCGTAGCGGAGCGCCTCGATGGGATCGAGGCGCGCGGCTTTGATGGCGGGGTAGAGGCCAAAGAACAGGCCGACGCTCATGGAAACGAGCACGCCGACAAAAACGGCCCAGAGGGGCACCGCCGAGGGAAAGACGGCGCTCAAGGCAAGGCTCAATAAAACGCCGAAGAGAACGCCAACGACGCCACCCGTACCGGTGAGGGTCATGGCTTCGGTCAGAAATTGCCAGACGATGTCGCGGCGCCGCGCGCCGATGGCTTTGCGCACACCGATTTCTCGGGTGCGCTGGGTGACGGACATAAGCATGATGTTCATGACGCCTACGCCGCCGACCAGGAGGCCGATGGAGCTGACGACGGAAATCAGGATGGCGGCCATGCTGGTGATCTGGCGAAATTCCCGCGAGACGGATTCCGCGCTCGAAATGTCGAAATTGTCCCCCGCGGCATGAGGGACACGGCGGCGCTGGCGCAGCACGCCGCGAATCTGGTCTTCGGCGACGGCTTTTTGGCCCGGATAAGCGAGCGCGCCGATAAAGTGCTCATCGTTGTTCGGGTGATGCCGCCGGTAGGCGCGATAGGGCACCTGGACGTTCTTGTCCGCGCCTGGATCGCGAAAGAACTGTCCTTTGTGTTTTTCCATAACGCCGATGACCTCATAGTTCACGCCGTCGACGAGAATGGATTTGGCGAGCGGCTCTTCGTACGGAAAGAGAGCTTCGGCGAGGTCCCAGCCGATGACGGCGACATCCACGCGATGGACATTCTCGGCATCATTGAAAAAGCGACCTTTGGCGACGCGGAAGTTATAGACCTTTTCCGATTCCGGCAACGAACCGCTGTACTGCACGCCGCTGATTTCTTTTCCTTTGTAGCGCGCGTTGGAGATGAACGGCACACGCGAATGGATCCGTGGGAAAACGTCCACGGTCATTAGCTTGACGGCCGGGCATTGATCCCTGATGGCCATGGCATCGTCGAAAGAAAGCGGCTTGCGCGCGCGCTCTTCGGCGGTGAGCTGGCCGGTACCGAACCCAGTCTTCAGCCGGAAAACCCATAAAGTGTTCTCGCCGAAGTCGTTGAGGAAGGAACGGATGTCGCGGTCGAGGCCGACGAGAATCGAGGAGACCATGATGAGCGTGGTGACGCCGATGACGACGCCGAGGACCGTCAGCAACGAGCGCACCTTGTTTTGCCGGAGCGAGTCCAGGGCCATCAACGTGTTTTCACCGAGCAAGAGCCGCATGATTCCGCCTCAAGCCTCCGCGCGCAGCGCTTCGATCGGATCGAGCATGGAAGCACGGCGCGCCGGATACAAACCGAAAAAAACACCTACTCCCGTCGAAACGACGATAGCCACCAGAACGGCGGTAAGCGGCACCTTCATCGGGACCGGCGTCCACTGCGTGACGGCCGCGCTGATGGCGTAGGCTAACAGGACTCCCGCCACGCCGCCAATCCCGGCCATTACGCCCGATTCGACGAGGAACTGCAGCATGATATCCGACCGGCGCGCGCCCAAGGATTTGCGCAGACCGATTTCGCGCGTGCGCTCGGTCACGCTGGCGAGCATGACGTTCATGATCACGACGCCGCCAACCACCAGGAACACGGCCGCCACGCCGACCATGGACCCGGCGATCGCCCCAGTCAACTGCTGGAACAGATCGAGAAGAGCGGCTGAGCTGAGAATACCGAATGAATCCTCTTCGTTCGGGCGAAGATGGCGCCGCGCCCGCATGAGGACTCGCGCTTCTTCCTGCGTGCGTTGCATCCAGTCCGCGCCTCGCGCCTGGACGTTGATTTCCAGGCTGCGGTTGTGTTCTCCGTAGGTTTTCAAGAAGGTCTGGATGGGCACATAAGCATAGCGATCCTGCGACTGCCCAAGCGCCGTGCCAATCTCTTTCATCACGCCGATCACCTCGAACGGCCGGCCGTCGATTTCGACGGTCTTTCCGAGGGCGCTGACACCCAGAAAGAACTTGTCGGCGACTTCGGAGCCGAGGACGGCGACGCTAGTGCGGTGATCGTTATCGGAGTCGGAGATATAGCGGCCCTCCGCGAGAACCTCGACGTCCATCTCGCCGATGCTGCGGGTGACGCCGCGGAGATTCACATCCTCGAGCGTCTGGTTTGCGGAGCGCACAAGCGTGTTGGCACGGGCTTCGGCGCCGATGTTTCGCGGAAGCTTCAATTCTTCCTTGAGCGCCAGGTAGTCGTCCCAGGTGACGCGCCGGTTGCTGCGGGTGAATTTCACAAAGTCCTCAAGCGTGGAGATGAGGGGATAGCGGCGGACAAGGAAAACATTCGAGCCGAGATTCGCAACGCGACTGGCGATGTACTGGTTCGCGCCGCTGATCAGCGCGACGACGACGATAAGAGTGGAGACAGCCAGGATGATTCCGAGCAGCATCAGAAAGGAACGCATTTTGTGCGTGCGGAGAGTCTCCAGCGCGACTCCCGCCGGTTCGCGGAGGGACACACTTCGTCTTTGGATGGGACGCGGGGCGGTCATGGATTCGTAACCGATACTACGCGCGAAGGCACGAGTAAGTTTCGCGGGCGCTAATCGGGCTGCCAGCCGATTCTTGCACCGGGAAAATTTACCCCGCTAAAGGAGAGACTTGATGGACTGCTCGATCTCTTCGTAGCTGACCAGGCCGGTGACTCGCTTCGCCTCGCGGCCATCCCGCGTGATCAGAATACTGGTCGGAAAACCGATAAAGCCGCCGAACTTCTGCTCGACGTCCTCGGTGCCGATCAGGATCGGGTAGTTCATGGCCTTCGGCTGTCCATTCACGGAGAAGCGCTCCTTTTCCACGAATGGCGCGACCGCGCTTTTGCCCTCGTCATCCATGGCCACACCCAGGACCGTGAATCCCTGCGGGCCGTACTTGTCCTGCAGCTCGATAAGCCAGGGAATCTCAATGCGGCAGGGGGTGCACCAGGTCGCCCAGAAATTCACGAGAACAACCTTGCCCTTGAACTGACTAAGCGAAATGTCTTCTTCCTGCAGGCCTTTCAGCGAGAAGTCCGGCGCCATGGCGGCGATCTTTGGTCCGTTCGGCTTTGCCGCGTGCGTCCCCTGCGTGCGCGTCGCGCGGTCCGCCAGGACCACGGCGACGAGCAGGGCCAAGACGGTCGCTACAATGGCTGCAGTTTTCTTCATTCACGGCTCCGTTTATCAGTATAAGCCGAACTCAGGCTAATTGTGATTCCGAGACTATTCGCTTGCGTCATTTCGCGCCCGTCAAACTTCGCTCGAGCCAAAGAACTACGTTATTCAGAAAGCCGAGCTTCCCCGACAACCAAGTCAAGCGGTTCACAAAGACCAGGCCACCGACCAGCAGCAACAACGCGCCGCTGAAAACTTCGACGGCGTGCAAATACCGGCGAAAGCGCTGGTAGAAGCGCAGGAACTGCCCGATTCCGAGAGTTGTGAGCAAGAACGGCACCGCGAGTCCCGCGGAATAGACTGCCAAGAGCAGAATTCCACGGGCAATCGTGTCGCTCGCCGCCGCCAGCGTCAGAACGGCCGCGAGGATGGGGCCAATGCATGGCGTCCAGCCAAACGCAAAGGCAAAACCCAGCAGGAAACCGCTCCATACCCCGGGTTGCGTGCCGGTATTGCGGAGATGAACATCGCGATTCAGCCAGCGAGTCAATGCCGGCCCGAGAAAACCGATCGGCGCCAGCGAGAAGAAATGCGTGGCGCCGAGGCCCGCGAAGAGCGGTCCGCCGCGCCAGAGCGCGATCGTTCCCAGAAGGGCGAGCGTGATTCCAAGGACGAGTCCCAGACGCGTGGTGATCTTCGCCAGCCAGCCGAGAAGATGCAAACCGAACAACAGGATGAGCGCCCCTGCGATCGGAGTCAGGATATGGCGATTCTGCCGGAGGAACTGCCCGACGGCGCTGGCCGATGCGCCAAAGGAAATGAACACAACGGAGAAGCCGACAACAAAGGACAGGGAGGAGGCGAACAATCCCGCGCGCGGCTGCTGTCCCTGGCGCAATTGCTCCATCCCGATCCCGGAGAGCATGGAGACGTAGCCCGGCACGAGCGGCAGGACGCAGGGCGAGAGAAAGGACACGAGTCCCGCGAGGAATGCGCCGGCGAGTGAAACAGGCGTCATCGGAAGCCCATTGCCTTTTGGCGTTTTGTCGTGGCCATAGTTTCCCGCACACTCGAAATGCTGCCGCTCATTTTCCCACAAATCAGAGCAGGAGGGTCTGGCCAACAGCGGGAATCACGCGCGCGACCCGATATTCTGAGGGGCTCTCTTCCCGTTCTCAGAGAAGCGACTCGCCTATTAGACGGACGAAGTGCGCACTGGGATTCTGCTCGCGCCTTGAGCGAGGAAATGCGGACAGGTGACAGTTTTGACTGACGGGCCGGGGAATTTAGACCTCCTCTTCATGTCCGTAACCTATTTTCTTTGAACGAGTTAACGACGGGATGCCCTGGCAGCCGGAATGCACATTGACGCAGCATGGCGCGCCCGGCTGCGCGCAGGCAGGGTGTCATGACCTGGACTCCAAACAAGATCACATTCTTGCGTGTTGCGGTCGGCTTCGGCTCGGTGAGCCTCTTCGGGAGGGGTACCTGGGCAAACGTCGCCGCGGTTGTACTGACAGTCGCGGTCATTGCACTCGATGCGCTGGACGGACACATCGCGCGCCGGAAGAACCTCTCGACGCCGGAGGGCGCGCAGCTCGACATCCTGGGCGACCGCATGATCGAGAACGTCTACTTCACCTACTTCGCCGTGGTCGGGCTGGTTTCGCTCTGGCTGCCGGTATTTTTCTTTGCGCGCGGTGCCGCGACGGACTTTCTTCGGAGCCTTGCGGCGAAGGCCGGGCGCTCCGGCTGGGGAGCCACTGCGATGTTCGAGACCTGGTGGGGCCGGACGCTCGTCGGGTCACGCTGGAGCCGCGGGCTCTATGCCACATTGAAGTGTCTGTGCTTCTGCTATCTCGGGCTGGAACTGGCATTGACGCGGGGCCCGGTGGCGCTGCTTTCGACGCTCACCAGCGATGGGCACGCCGCAATCCGCGCAGGCGCAATCGTCATCACGTGGTCCACAGCGGCTTTTTGTTTCGTGCGGGGGCTGCCGGTGTTGCTCGAAGGGGGGCGCTATTTCATCCCGAGTGTGAAGCAGGTTCGCCCTCGAAACCAGACGCGCCCGGAGGCGGCATGAGCGAGACGCCGGTTCATTTGCGCATCGCCGCATTCTTCGATCTCGACGGAACACTGGTGCCGCGACCCTCGCTCGAGCGACGCTTCGTCCGGCTGCTTCGCTGGCGCGGTGATCTTCGTTTTTCCAATTCCATGCGATGGCTCGGCGAAGCCTTGCGGCTCGCGCCGCACGGCCTGGATGCGATGCGCCACGCGAACAAAATGTATCTCCGCGATGTGCGCGTTGCCGCAGGGACACGTTATGCCGTGCCCTTTCAGGAGACTTGTCTTCCCTTTCTATTTCATCGAGCGGGGCTGGAGCGTATCCAGTGGCACGCAAGGCGAGGGCACGCGATCGTTTTGCTAAGCGGTACGCTCGAACCGCTCGCGCGAATCGCAGCGCACGCACTCCAAAAACATTTTCAAACGCGCGGATGCGATCTTGCCGTTCGTGTCTGCGCAACGTGCCTGGAAGAGCGAGATGGCCACTGGACAGGCCGGGTTCTCGGCGAAGCGATGTTCGGTAAAGCGAAGGCCCGCGCCGCCGCGCAATTCGCGGCGGACGAAGGACTCGATCTGCGGCGTTGCTTTGCCTACGGCGACGGCACAAGCGATCGCTGGCTGCTCGCCGCAGTGGGAAATCCCGCGGTGGTGAATCCTTCGCCGCGCCTGGCACGCATGGCACGCCGCGAGGACTGGCCGATCTTAGACTGGGAAGAAAAAACTTCGGGGATTCGCCCTCTGCCAAATCGGTATCAGAGCGCAGAGATAAGTCCTGCGGCATCCCTGCTCGAGAAAAAATGAGCGGGAGAACTGGTGCCAATCAAAACATTGGAGCCGAGCCGATGAACCGGATGGAACTTCCCAACTGCGGTGAAGAGGCGGCTGCGATTCTCTGGCCGACGTCAGAGCGGGCGGCCGGCACCCTGCGCGAGGAAGGCTGCGAACAGCAGCTTTGGTCTGAACTGGAGGCAGCGTGGAAGGCCTGCGGCACGTTCGAATGGATTGCGCTCGGTTATCTTGCGCTGTCGGCGGCGCTCATCGCCATCTTTGCGAGCAATCTGGCGCATCCACTCCGTCTGCTCGGAGTCCAGATATTTGCCGCGACGCTGATTCTCACGCTCGTTCGCGTCGAGGCCGGTGCGGCAGAGCGCGCCGCGCTCGCGGGCGAATCTTTCTCATCCCGTTTCTGGCATTTCTGGCGGCACTGGTACCCGCATCTCTTCTTTCTCTTCTGTTTCGAAGAGATGGGCCGGCTGGTGCATCTCGTCTATCCGGGCTGGTTTGATGCGAAGCTCATCGCGCTCGACTACAAATTCACGGGAGTGCATCCGGCGATCTGGCTCGAGCGCTTTGCCAGCCCGACGCTCAACGACTTCATGCAGTTCAGCTACATCACGTATTTCGCGTACTTGCTGATCCTCGGCGGCGTTCTCTATTACCGGCGCGACGCGCGCGGCTACTGGTCGGTGATGACGTATTCCGCGGCGGGCTACGTCTTCGGCTATTTTATCGCGATGTTTTTTCCAATCGAGAGCCCCTGGTTTGCGATGGCCGGCGCGTGGCACGACGAGCTGCGCGGCGGTGCGTGCACGGCGCTGATCAATTTCATCGAGCACTACGGCCGCGTACGCGGCGCGGCATTCCCGTCGCAGCATGTGGCGGGTTCGTTCGCGGCGCTCTGGGGCGCGTGGCGCCACCGCCGGTGGCTTTTCTGGGCATTCTTACCGTTCGTCCTGTGCATGTGCGTTTCAACGGTGTACGGGCGCTATCACTACGTCGTGGACGTTTTCGGAGGGATGATCACGGGGACGCTGGGGTACTTGATTGGAGGGTGGTTGATGCGCAAGTTTTCCGCGGGTGACTAGGCAAAGATGGCGGTCTGAACGCCGCCGCTACAGAGACGGGCGGCGCAGTTGAGGATGGACTCGCTCGAAGGCGAGCGCGACGCGCAGCAGGCCGCCCTCTTCAAACGCACGGCCGATAAGCTGCAACCCCACG
>JBGOWC010000265.1:0-3749 GCA_041478415.1 Terriglobia bacterium | reverse complement strand
CCCGGAGAATTCTGCCAGGGGGAACGGGTCGAGCTTCACGCGAGGATCGAGCTCGAAAAACTCGGAGGCCTTCTCCGCGCCCAGAGCGGCCACGGCCTGCGCGTGCCCCAGCTCGCTGGATGCGTTGCCCGTCATGGAATACGCCGCCATGCGGTTCAGGCAGTCTTCCGGCATCCACGGCTCGGGCTTGAATCCCGCGATGCGGAATTCGATGGGGAGATGCGCGCCGTCGTCCTTCAGACTTTCCGCGATGTACGAGTTGATGCCCGACGTGAATGCTTCGAGAATCTCCTTCGCATCGGGGGAGTAGCTTGTATATTCGGCGTCCATGTCGCCGCGATAGCGCAGGAGGCGGGCGCTGACGTCGCGCTGGAGAGCGGATGGGCCGAGGATCTCCGCGAGGCGCCCCTGGCCGGAGCGCTTCCAGAGCTCCATCTGAAACAGACGGTCCTGCGCCACAACGTAACCTTGCGCGAAGAAAAGATCGTGCTGATTCTGGGCGTAGATATGCGGAACGCCCCAACGATCGCGGAGGACATGAACAGACGCCCGAAGCCCGGTGAGTTTCAAAGTGCCGCGGATCTTGGACAGGGCGGCTCTTGCCTGCTCTTCCAGGGTTCCGGCGGCGCGCTGGGCACCGGCCCCCAGCCCGGTCATCAACAGGCCAAGGAGAAACAGGGAAGCGGCGAAACAGCGAGACCTCATGGCAAGGGCCCCTTCTGACGCATAGGATTCAGGTGGAACGCAGTTGGAGTGTACTTCAGAGAATCTGTTTGGGGAACTTTCGGCGACTACAGAATTCTTGGCTCTACCCTGCGGTATAATCCGCGCGCCACGAACGATAACCGGAAAGATTGTGAGACTCGCTTCCGAAGGAGCTGACGTGACGCGACGGGTTCTTCTCTCATTCGTTTTTTGTTCCTTTTCTTCACCAATGCTGGTCCATGCCCAACTCCCGCCAGTGAAGACGGACCTGAAGCCGGGCGCGGTAATTCAGGGCGCGGCGGGGTGCTCGGCGACCGAAGCGTCGTCGTGCGAAGAAGCCGCCGGGAAGATTCTGCCTGCGGTGATGGGACCGTCGCCGCTCGAAGGCAACCTGCGGCGTTTGACGGATGAAGTCGGTGGCCGGGTGACTGGCTCGCCGCAGATGAAGAAGGCGGTCGAGTGGGGAGTGGCGGCGTTCCGCGCGGCGGGCGTGGACGTGCACACGGAAAAATACATGCTGCCGGTGCAGTGGAGCGAGGGCGAGACGCGGCTGGACGTGCTCGGCGCGGTGAGTTTCCCGGTGCATCTTGTCTCAACCGGTTGGTCACCGCCGACGCCTGCGGGGGGCGTTGAAGCGCAGCTCGTGTTTATCGGTGACGGCACGGAGGAAGAGTTCGCACGCCTGGGCTCGGTGAAAGGAGCAATTCTGCTGGTGCGCAGCGAGATCGGGACAAGTTGGGCGGATCTTTTTGCCGAGTACATGCGCCCGCCGGAGATTATTGCGCGCGCAATGAAGGGCGGCGCGGCGACGATTCTGTGGACCGGCGCGCGGGAACGGACGCTGCTCTATCGGCACACGAATTCGCTGACCGGCCAAGTGGACAAGATTCCGCAGGCGATCGTGGCGCGCGAGGATGCGATGCGGCTGGCGCGGTTGGCCAGTGCGGGAAACCTTCGCGTGCGATTCTCGATGCCCAACAAAGTCGGCGGGCCAGTGGAGCAAGAAAACGTGGTCGGCGAGATCCGCGGACGCGAAAAGCCGGAAGAGGCCGTGATCCTCGGCGCGCATCTCGATTCGTGGGAGCTGGGCACGGGCGCGCTGGACAACGGCTGCAACGCGGCTCTGGTGATCGAAGCGGCGCGGGCGATCAAGGCGACCGGGCTCGTGCCGCGGCGGACGATCCGGTTCCTTCTGTTCAGCGGCGAGGAACAGGGAACGGTCGGATCGTTTGAATACGTCAAGGCGCATCGCGCGGAGATGGACAAGATTCGCGCGATGATCACGTACGATACAGGGATCGGGCGGGTGACCGGCTATTCGCTGGGCAGGCGGCGCGATACGGAAGCGGGTGTGCGCGAAGCGATGAAGCCGCTGGACGCCTGGGGGGCGACGAATCACACCTCTGACGCGTCGTTCGGCACGGACAATTTTGATTTCATGCTCGAAGGCGTGCCGACGCTGGTGGCCAACCAGGAGATCGCCAACTATTTGGTGAACTATCACGCGGCGTCGGACACGTTCGACAAGGTGGACATCCGCGAGCTGAAATTGAATACCGCGCTTGCTGCGGTCACGGCGTGGGGAATTGCCGACCGCGTGGAGCCGATCGGGAAGCGCCTCACGCGCGCGGAGCTCGACGTTCTGGTGAAAGAAACCGGCCTCGACCAGCAGATGAAGCTGCTGGGCTACTGGGAAGGGTGGCAGAACGGGACGCGGGGAAGAAGGCCGTAGCTGATCGTAGCGAGCATTACGGTGTTCACTGGCATGGTGGCAACTCCGTCGGGTACGTAATCTGCGCACCTTTCCATTCACGTTCTCTTTGTTCGCTGAGGCGGAGTTCCCAGTGCCGCCACTTGTCGGGCGGATCAGGCAGCCGGACCGTCATTCGCATATTTTCCGTCATCAACCGATAGAGTTCGGACGCGGCCGCCGCAAGGGCTTGGCGCCCTTGCGAATCAAAATTAAAGCGCGGCACTCCAAAGGGGCTCGTCCCGATGACCGCGATGGGGTATCCGCCCGTTGCGCGAATGAGTTCCTTCAAGTCGTGCGGGCCGCTAAATTCCTCCGGAGGGGCCAAGCGCGTATTTGTTGTCAGGGTAATCAGCGAAGCAAATAGACGAATTCCCGCAGCGATGAATGCACGCAGGACCTCCTGCTGCCCATGCCGGCTGGCGTTATCTCCCCCATCGGTGATTACGTAGATGCTGTCATTCATTGTGGGCGATTCCAAAATGTGCAGACCTTCCAGAATGGTATCCCGTAAGGCCGTCCTGCCTTTGATATGGGATTTCGAATAGGTTTTATCTATGGCGATTTGTTGGAGCCGCTTTGCGACGGCGGCATTACCTTGTGCAAAATCAATTCTCTCGACGATCTTTTCATTGAAAATTAGCAAGGCAAGCCTTGTGTTTGGCATCGCCGTCTCCGAAATATGCAAGGCGAGAGCCCACGCAAGGGGCCACTTGCGCCCGACTTCAGCGGCGTTCATGCTGCCACTCACATCCAGCAAGATGACGATGCGGCGCGAGCGGTCGTCCGTCGCCAAAGAGACAATTTGAACGGGCTTGCCGCGGTATTTGCCGCGAAAGTCGGAAGGAACCAGGCCCTGTTTAAGGCGCCAACCGGCGCCACTGACGGTCACAGAAAGCGTTCGGTTCAAGCAGGAGGCATCCTGCGCGGAGGCGGAGCCGCAAACCGCGCCAACGAGGACGAGGAGGGGTAGGACGTAACGAGGATAAGACATAACTGTACAGGGAATAGCATAAGCGAGTGCCTGCCGCAAGAGCGAGCCGCGGCAGAGCGAGACTTGAGAAAGCAGGGACCCGAGAGCGCGAGCCCTCCTGAATGCTTCACGCTATACTTGGAAGGATGAGCCCGACTCAGAAAAGCACACTGGTGGAAGCCTCCGCAGCGAAGGCCTTGCGAGAATCGGCGAGGACCCTGGGAGTGGATTATGGGCGCGCGAGAATCGGGCTGGCGATAGCCGATGAAGAGGCCGGGCTGGCGCGGCCGATCGGGACGCTCGTGCGGAAGAACCGGAATG
>JBGOWC010000131.1:0-5959 GCA_041478415.1 Terriglobia bacterium | reverse complement strand
TGATGGTCAGGATGGGCACGCTGATTTTCTTGTACTGCTCCGGTGACGGCGCCATCGCGTCGTAATACGCATCCGGCGTTGGATGCTGCAGCCACTTCTGAAACACGGTCGAAGTATTCCCCACGACACGGTCGAGCTCTTGAAACGGCCGGTGAGCGTTGTAGAGCTCGCGCCACTTCGATCCCCAGAACCCGGCGTCACCGAAGAGGCGCGCGTTGCTCGTCACGCCGCTCGTGAAGCTTGTCCACTGCATCAGGTATTGCCCGCCGATGTTGTATTGAAACGGAAAATCCACGCCCGGGTGGGCCGCCGCCGCGGGAACGATGGTCGCAAGATGCGGCGGAAATTCCTTCAGGGTGATCCACTGATCGAAACCGGCATACGAGCCTCCCCACATGGTCACCTTGCCGTTGGACCACGATTGCTTCGCCAGCCACTCGACCACGTCATACCCGTCGTGTCCTTCGTTCACGAAGGGCTCAAAGACGCCTGCTGAATTCCCGCGCCCGCGCACGTCCACCAGCGCGTAGACGTAACCGTGTTTTGCGAAATACGCCGCCCGATCCGTGTACGAGTCCCCGATGTACGGCGTAAACGTGAAAATAACCGGCAGCGCTTCTTTCTGCGCATGCGGCTGAAAGACCGTCGCGTTCAGCCGCACGCCATCGCGCATGGGAATCTTCACGCCCCACTGCATGTCCACGTCTGTTGCCCCGCCGCTGGTTGGAGAAGGAGACTGCGCTGACGCGGGGGCACCGCCCGCGAGTGCGACGACGGACAAACACACAACACAAATCGCTCGCTTCAAACGCATGAGATCTTCTTCAATGAAAATATTGCAGTTCAAGCCGGAGTTACTGCGGTCGCCCTGCCCGCAAGCTGTCTTCGAATGCGGACGCGGAGCACTTTCCGCTGATTCGCTTCCAGCACTTCGAAACGGTGCCCTTCCAGATCGATTTGATCCCCCGGCGAAGGCACGCGCCCCGCAACATGCGTGAGCAGTCCCGCGATCGTCGTCACCGCTTCATCGGAACTTTCGCCAAAACGAATTCCCAGCAGCTCTTCGATATTCCCGATCGCCATGCTCCCGCGAAGCACGTACGCGCCATCCGGCTCCCGCACCACGTCCGCTTTCGGCTGGCGCCCGGGGCCACCGACCTCGCCGACGATTTCCTCGACAAGGTCTTCGACCGTGGCGATTCCCGCGACGGACCCGTGCTCGTCAATAAGGATGGCCATGGGCTGGCCTTTCTGCCGCATCTCTTTCAAAAGGTCCGAACCCATTTTCGTTTCAGGGACGAGCAGGACCGGACGCACCAGTTCGCGCACGCGGCGCCGGGACAGATCCGCGTCCGGAATCTGGAGCAGGTCTTGCGCGAAGACGATGCCAAAAATGTCGTCGAGCGATTTTTCATACACCGGGAGCCGCGAGAAATGCGTCTCCACAAAGCGCCGGCGCAGTTCTCCGAGCGTCGCCTCGGCGGGAATAGCGACGATGTCCGGCCGCGGCGTCATCACTTCGCGCACGCGCTTGTCGCTGAACTCCACCACCTGCTCGATCATCTCCGCCTCATCCCGCTCGAGGATCCCTTCTTCTTCGGCCGCCTCGACCAGCGCTTCCATGGCTTCATTGTCCGCTCGCTCATCTTCGCCGCTGCCCGGTTCCTGTTCGGAGATGCGCGCCAGTGATTCAGCGCCATCCAGGAAAACCCTTACCGGCCACACCAGCAACGCGAACACGCGCAGCACCGGAATCAGCGGAATCAACCAGCGTCCGCTCGTCCGGCAGAGAAACATGTCGGGCAGGAAATGCATTCCGACGACGACCTCGAGCCCCAAAAACACGAAGAATTGGAGAAAGGCCTCCCAGGTTCCCGGCACAAAATAAACCACGCCCCGCGTCGTCTCCACGATCAGGAGCGCCAGCCAGAAATGCGCCAGCAGACGGAAGGACCGCGCGGCGCGGCGTCGCTCCATGTGCAGCCGCGGTTCGATCTCCGCCTCGAAAATGTCGAGATGCTCGTGAACGCGGCCCGTGCTCATGCGGCCTAGTTCGCGATACAGAATCGCCAGGTAAGAAAAGACCGGCAGCCCCGCCGCCAGCAGGACAACTCCGATTCCGTACAGCCAGGTCGCGAGGTTCACGTCAGTCTCAGCCGCCGCCGCAGCTTCTTCTCGACACGCTCCATCCGGCCGCGGTCGGTTTCGTGGTCATAGCCGAGAAGATGGAGAATGCCATGGAGGATCAAAACGCGCAGCTCCGTGGATAACGGCCGTCCGAACTTCTTCGCGTTTCGCCGCGCCGTCATCGGGGAAATGGCGATGTCTCCCATGTACACGGCATTCCCCGCTCGTTTACCCTGAGCCCGCCACGGGCGGGCGAACGGCCACTTCTCGCTTCTCTTCTCTCCGCGGCTCCCCGCGTTCTCGGCGCCTCTGCGTTGGATTTTTCTTCTCTCCTGCGCAGGAAAGGACAACACGTCGGTGGGGCCCATCTTCTTCCGGAAAACTTGATTCATCCGCGCGATCTCCCGATCGCTCACGAAACACACCGCCACTCCGGCTTTCTCGAGTTTCAGTTCGGCCTGCACTTTCCGTAAAAACCTCTCAAGGGATCGGCGCGGAATTCGCACCGCTCGCTGGCGGTTCAGAATCATTCCCGCGGAGCTTCTTTGCCGTGCGCGTTCGCCCTGCCGTTCTCGGCCGGCGCATTCCGCGCGCCCGGCTGCGCTTCGTAGACTTCGTAAGCGCGGATAATCCGCTGCACCAAATTGTGTCGCACGACGTCGCGCTCGTTGAACTGCACCACGGCGATTCCTTCGATCTTCCCGCAAATCTCCAGCGCCTCCACCAGGCCGGAGCGCTTTCCCGTCGGCAGGTCAATCTGCGTGATGTCGCCGGTGATGACCGCCTTCGAGTTGAAGCCCAGCCGCGTGAGGAACATCTTCATCTGCTCGCTCGTCGTGTTCTGCGCTTCGTCCAGGATCACGAACGAATCATTCAGCGTGCGCCCGCGCATGAACGCCAGCGGCGCAACTTCGATGATTCCCTTCTCGAGGAATCGTTCCAGCTTGTCCGCGTCCAGCATGTCGTACAGCGCGTCGTACAGCGGCCGCATGTACGGATCGATTTTTTGCTGCAGCGTGCCCGGAAGAAATCCCAGCCGCTCGCCCGCTTCCACCGCCGGCCGCGCCAGGATGATGCGGTTCAATTGTTTCGTCAGCAGCGCCGACACCGCCATGGCCACGGCGAGATACGTCTTCCCGGTTCCGCCGGGTCCCACGGCAAACGACATGTCGTGCCGCTCGATCGCTTCCATGTAGTGCCGCTGGTTCGCGCTCTTCGGCGTAACGTTTTTCTTGCCGAACGCGCGCGCGTGCCCGGATTCGAGAATCGTGTGCGGCGCGACGGCCAGGTCTTCGGTGGCCACGCGGATCAGCGACTTCACTTCGGCGCTCGAAAGCACGCGGCCGCCGCGCGCCAGCCGGTTGTACTCCTCGATGATGTGCACCGCTCGCTCGACGTGATCGTGCCCGCCCTCGATCGTGAGCTGCGTGTCGTTCAGGTGCGTCTGCACCTCGAGGGCGGATTCCAGCAGGCGCAGATTTTCATCCAGCGTGCCGAATAGAGGTTCGATTTTTCCGGTGATGTGGACGGTACGTCGCATCCAGTTGCTGGGCCTGCCCGCCGGGGCGGGTTTGCTGACAGAAGCCGATGATCCGATGGTCGGCCCTCCGGGAACGCAGGAATTTCAGCCTACGCCACCCCTGCCTCTCGGTCAAGCCGGGCACTCACCTGCCTCTGCCGGCCGTAGATCCTCAACTTGGCATGGACTCAGGCAGTGGCGGCGCATGGTGAGACTTGGGCAAGAGTCCATTGCGATGGGGCAGCATCCTGGCGAAAGCGAATAGTTCATATTATTTTTTTTGCATTGGACAGCATCATCCAGTCTTTGTAGTATCTCCGTGCTCAAATTACTCGGCCAGTCTTTTCCCCTTTAGATCCCGCAAACGCTTAACGGAGAAATTGATGACTACGTTTGTCCCAGCGATGGAGCGCCAGACCTTCGGGGAGTCCACCATAAATCCGTTGCACACCGGATTCCTTTTGTCTTTCGCTTTCACTGCTCTAACCCTCGTTTTGGGCGCCTATCTCTGGGGAGCGGGTGGAGCAGCGGTCGTCGTCGTCGGAATGGGGTGGCCGCACGTCGTCCTGGGTTTTCTCTTCTACGCCAGGAGGCTGGTCCGCGACGCCGGGCCAGCCCGCCTCAACTTTTCAGCGCTTCTCCTGGCGACGGTTGCCATCAGCTTCGCTCATTCACTGAGCGACATCACTACCGTCATTTATGTCTATTTTGTGTACCATGCGCTCCGCGACGAAATATTCATTTACCATCAACGGCGCACCGATCACCGCTATCGGGGCCGGGTATTCGACCGTGGCGGATTGGCCTTGCTTATTTCAACGACCCTTCTCGCGGGGGTCAGCCAACTGCAAAACAAGATCCCTGCTTGGATCTTTCCAAAGAGCCTGGCCGCTGTCCCGCATTCCTTCGAACTTGTTCTTTGCGGCTTGGCTCTTCTTCTTGCCACGCTGTCCGTATTTCGCATTCCTCGGAGCATATTCGGCCAACGGCCGGCTTTCCGCTCCGCCTTGAGCGCAATGTTTCTGTTCATCGCGGCAATGACGGGCATGAAGGTGGCGCGGTCGAATAATATTCCGCTGCCGCTCTTTTTCTCCTTCTTGGTCGTTTTCCACTATTTCAGCTGGTACGTTTTCAATTTGGAGAAAATCAAGCTGCGGCAGGGGAAGACGCTGAGTCACAAATCCCCTCAGGGCTTCGACCGCTTTCTGCAGATCGTCGGCACGCGCAATGGGTTTCTCGTGTTCACCCTGGCCATGAACGCCATTTCTTTCGCAGGCGTCTTCTCCTATCTGCTTTTGAAGGACTCGCATTGGCTCGGCTACGCCTTCAGTCTCAAGTATTTTCTCTACATCCTCGTCTTCCACGTTACGGTCAGCTTTGCGCCGAAACCTGTGGCCCCCGCAGCAACCGCCGCGTAAAGGGCCTGCGCGCGCCTCTTTTAGGGGCCGTGCTTTCACGTTTTGTGTGTCCCGACCCTTCGGGACGCGGTTCGTGCGTCCCGACCCTTCGGGAAGCCCGGCACTTCCGCTGGAAAATGTAGGGCCGGGCGGAACCTGTTTACCCTGAGCCCGCCGCGGCGTGTCGAAAGGTCCCGAGCTTATCGGAAAGCCCCGGCATCTTTCGTATCCCGCGCCGATCCGTACGCCGACCCGTCATCTCTCCGCGTAGAACAGGCTTCAGCCTGTTTGCTTTCCAGTAGCTCCCACTTGCAGTGCGCCCGCCCCGGTCGGACTTGCAGATTCCGGCCCGGTCGGAACGAGGAGTCTCTCCGGCAAGAGGGTCGCTATTCAGTGGGAAAGAAACTCGCAAGAGAGATTCCTCGACTCCGGGCCCAAAATTCTTCGGGGCCCTCCGCTCGGAATGACACCATTTCGTCTAGCGGTAGAAATCCTCGCTGAGGTCGCGCCACTGCGGATTTTGCTTTTCGATGAGCGCGACTTTCTTTTGACGGCGCCAGCGCTTCAGTTGTTTTTCCCTTGCGATGGCGGCACAAACGTCTCCGAACGGCTCGAACCAAACCAGACGCATCGTGTTGTAGCGTCTTGTGAACCCAGGCACCAACTTCCGCTGGTGTTCCGTGACGCGACGTTCGAGATGGTTTGTAACGCCCGTATAAAGCACTCCCGAGGCGCTAGCCATCACGTAAACGTGGTAGACCGCCACGGCGCCGAATATGCCATACGTACTCTCCCTCTGTCATTCCCACCGGCCTTGTTGTCATTCCGGCGGCCCTTGCTGTCATTCCGACCGAAGGGCCGATGCCTTCTCTCGGCCCGTAGTGGAGGACCTCTGCCCCATCGCTTGCGCTCTTTG
>JBGOWC010000315.1:0-3133 GCA_041478415.1 Terriglobia bacterium | reverse complement strand
CGAAGAACACGTCGGCCGGGAAAATATCTGCCAGAACATCGCCCATGCCATCGAACGCGCCGAGCAGCTCCACCGCGAGATCGCGGCGACCGCGTCCACTGGTTCTCATTGACGACTTCAGTTCGTCGCGCTCCAGATCTGAAACCAGGGGCTCCGCAACAAGTCCAGCGCGGGAAGATTTCCGCCAAGTGTAGGCACGTGCCATAATTCTCGCTGGCCAAACCCAAATGAGCGGACGAATGCACCGGGCTTCAAAAAGCGTGCCGAGCGGCACCCGCCGACAACTGGCTTCCGCTCTTGCTTCGGCGGGCCGCACGTTTTACGCCCGGAGCTGGGTATTCGGCACGAGCGGAAATTTCAGTGCGGTTTTGCGCCGCGAGCCATTGCGGCTGCTGATTACCGCATCGGGCCTGGACAAAGCTGCTCTCGATTCGCGGCACTTTCTCGAAGTGGATGGCGGTGGAAATCTACTCCGCGGCACAGGTGCGCCCTCGGCCGAAACGCTGCTCCATGTGGCCATTGCCCGCAATCGCGGCGCAGGGGCCATCCTGCACACGCATTCCATTTGGAGCACGCTCCTCTCCGATTCTTACGCCTGCGATGGCGGCCTGGCCCTTTCCGGTTACGAAATGCTGAAAGGTCTCGAAGGCGTGAAGACTCACGAGCACACCGAGTGGCTTCCCATTCTGGAGAATTCACAGGACATCCCGGCCCTGGCCATCAAGGTCGAGGATGTCCTTCGCCGCCACCCCGCTGCCCACGGGTTCCTCTTGCGCGCCCACGGGCTTTATACTTGGGGAGCCGATCTCGCGCAGGCCCGGAGGCACGTCGAGATCCTGGAATTCCTGCTGGAAACCACCGGCCGCAAGCAGTTCGCGGCGGCGGGCTCTGGCGGGGCATGAGGTGGCGCGATGGCAACGCTACGCATCCCCGAAGAAAATCGCACCTTAATCGAGCCCGAAGCGGTCCGCGCGCACCTCGCCGGCCTCGGCATTGATTACGAACGCTGGGAGCCCGCGCATCCCGTCTCCGCGGACGCATCCGCCGCGGAAGTTCTCTCGGCGTACTCCGCGGAGATCGATCGTCTGAAAGCGCAAGGCGGATACGTCACCGCGGACGTCATCGACGTCGCGTCCAGCACCCCCGGCCTCGACGCCATGCTCAACAAATTCAGCTCCGAGCACTGGCACGACGAGGATGAAGTCCGCTTCATCATTGAAGGCCGCGGCCTCTTCCACATTCGCCCGCGCCAGGGTCCCGTCGTGTCCATCACTGTCGAAGCCGGCGATCTCCTTCGCGTGCCGCGCGGCACTTGGCACTGGTTCGATCTTTGCCAGGAGCGTCGTATTCGAGCCATCCGGCTTTTTCAGGACTCATCCGGCTGGACGCCGCACTACACCGAAAGCGGCGCGGACCGCAGCTTCGAGCCGGTGTGCTTCGGCCCGTCCTACCTCCCTCCGCGCACTTCGCTCGGCTGAACGTGCCTGCGCCTTTCGACTCAACGCGAACGCGTGCGCTCCTGCTGGATATTGAGGGCACCACCACCCCTGTCAACTTCGTCTACAGCACTTTATTTCCGTTTGCCGCCGCTCACCTCGAGGAATTTCTTCGCCGCCACGCTGCAGACGACGACGTCAGCCCTCTCGTCGAGGAGCTTTGCCGCCAGCGCGAAGCTGACACGCAGTTCCCGCACCAAACCTCGCCGGCCAGCCCCGCGCAATCCGCCGCGGACTATGCCCGCTGGCTCATCAAGCGCGACAGCAAGCTGACGCCTCTGAAATCACTCCAGGGAAAGCTCTGGGACGCGGGCTACCGCAGCGGCGAATTGCGTGGCGAAGTTTATTCGGATGTCCCGTTGGCGCTCGCTCGCTGGCACGCCCAGGGCCGCCGCATCGCCATCTTTTCCTCCGGCAGCGTCCTTGCGCAGAAACTTCTCTTCCAGTACTCGATTGCGGGCGATCTCACGAAGTTCCTCGACGCTTACTTCGATACGACGACTGGCCCCAAGCGCGAACCCGAAAGCTACCGCCGCATCGCCACCGCACTCGGAGTTCTGCCTGCTGAAATTCTCTTTCTCTCCGATGTGGCCGCAGAGCTGGATGCCGCCCGCGCCGCGGGCCTGCAAACGGCTCTCTCTCTCCGCCCGGATGTCGCAGCGCCGGCAGAACTCACCCATCCAGGCGTTCATTCCTTCGATGAGGTCTTCCCGGACACTTAGCGCGCGGTGCTGTGCCTCCTTGCCTCGCTCCACTGTTGCCTCTATCCTTTCCTCCCTATGCTCCTCGCCAATCAGGTTGCTCTCATCACCGGCTCCGGCCGCGGGATCGGCCGCGCCATTGCTCGGCTCTTCGCCAAGGAAGGCGCCGCGGTTTTCCTTACGGCGCGCACGGAAAAAGAGCTCGCTGCAACAGCGGAGGAAATAACCAAACTCGGCGGCCGCGCCGCCCACGCCAGCGCCGACCTCACGCGCGAAGCGGACTGCACGCGTGTCGTTTCCGCGTGTCACGAGAAATTCGGCGCCATCACCATCCTCGTCAACAACGCCGGCCACTATGGCCCCGTTGTTCCCGTCGAAGACTACCCGCTCGCTGAATTCGACGCCGTCCTCGCGATTCATCTCCGCGCGGCTTTCATCCTCTCGCAGCTCGTGCTTCCGGAGATGTACGCGCGCGGCTCGGGCGTCATTCTGAACATTTCAAGCCTATCGGCCAAGACCGCCTATTCCTGGGGTTCGGCCTACGCCGCCGCAAAGGCCGGCATGCTCGGCCTCACCCGCGTCACCGCCGCCGAGGGAGCGCGCAAAGGCGTGCGCGTCAACGCCCTCTGCCCCGGGCCCGTCACCGAAACACAAATGTCGAAAGACCTCGGTGCGGTGCTCGCCGAAAAACTCGGCATCAGCAAGGAAGAGCAGCTCGCGGGATTTCTGAACCAGCTCTTGCAGGGCCGCGCGCAGACCGCCGACGAAATCGCTCGCGCCGCGCTGTTTCTCTGCTCCGATCAATCCAGCGCCATCACTGGGCAGTCCATCAACGTGGACGGCGGCGCCGCGTTCTTCTGAAGATTGACTCGCACTGCCAGGCCACCTAGAATCTCGCCGCACTTCAATCCTTGCTGTTGACCACGCTTCTGCACT
>JBGOWC010000318.1:0-3121 GCA_041478415.1 Terriglobia bacterium | reverse complement strand
GACGCGCTTGGTCGCCAGCCTTCTTTTCGGCGTCAGCGCCACGGATCCGTGGACCTTTGCCGGTGTGACCTCGCTGCTGGCCGTGGTCGCATTCCTTGCCTGCTACATTCCCGCGCGCCGCGCCACCCGCGTGGACCCCATCGTCGCCCTTCGCTACGAGTGAGCGCCAGCAGCACAGCCCAAAGGATTGCCGCGCTGAATTTGCTACCATACTCGCCCGACGTACGATCCCATGTCCGGCATGTGCCCCGTTCTCTAATCTGGAGGTCTGCGATGAAACCTAATTTCCCGCTGAGTGCGCGCAAAGGGTTTGCCGCGAGTCTGCTTCTCTTTTTCGCGATTCCTCTGCGCAGCGACGACCGCTCCGTCTTCAAACCTCCGATAGTCTCGACATTTTCCATCGTCGCGATTGATCCCGCGAATGGCGACATGGGTATTGCCGTCGCATCGCGCTATTTCTCCGTCGGCTCGGTCGTGCCATGGGCCACGGCCGGCGTCGGCGCCGTCGCCACGCAAGCCAACGTAAACGTCGGCTACGGTCCGAAAGGCATCGATCTTCTTCGAGAGGGGCTTACCGCGCCGCAGGTTTTGCAGAAACTGCTTGCCGAAGACACTTTTGAAGGAAAAGACGGACGCCAGGTCGCCATCGTGGATGCGCACGGCAACATCGCCGCTTACACCGGACCCAATGCGCCCCACTGGGCAGGCGACCGTCACGGAAAAACCTGGTCGGCGCAGGGAAACATTCTCGTCGGGCCGCAAGTGCCGGAAGCGATGGGCCGCGCATTTGAATCCACGAGCGGCGAGCTCGCCGAAAAACTCTATGCCGCGCTCAAAGCCGGCGACGATGCCGGCGGCGACGCCCGCGGCCATCAATCGGCTTCCATGCTCGTTGTCCGCAAACAGGGCGGGCGCAACATCAACAACGACCGCTACATCTATATCAATGCCGACGACAATCCGAAGCCGCTGGCCGAATTGCGCCGCCTCCTCAACCTCAATCTTTCGTACCTCTATCAGGAGGCGTCCGATCATCTTCTGAGTGCGGGGAAAAAGCAGGAGGCTCTGGCCGCGGGACGCAAGGCGCTTGCGTATGCACCCGAACAGTCGGACGGCCATCTGGCGGTCGCGTTTCTCGAATACGTCAGCGGAAATAAGGACGCTGCCCTCCAGGAATTCCGTCAAGCGAAGAGGATGGACCCGGACTTCAAAAAGCAGTTTGACGCGACGCTCGGCTGGTCTCCTGAATTGCGCGCCATCCGCGAGGACAAAGAATTTCTGGCTCGTCTGTTTCCGGCAAAGTAAGAAAGCGTGCGCAAAAAGAAAGGGCGCGAATCTGTTCGCGCCCGGCCCAACACCCACACAATGCGAAATTGATCAACTGGCCGCCGCGGCTGCCGTTTCTTTTTCGATTGGCGCGCCGATCAGGTTTCCCCACTCCGTCCACGAGCCATCGTAGTTGCGCACGTTTTTGAACCCGAGCAGATACTTCAGCACGAACCACGTGTGCGAGCTGCGTTCGCCGATCCGGCAATACGCGATGACCTCGCTGTCCCCGGAAATCCCTTTCCCGCCGTAGAGCTGCTTCAGCGCATCTGCGCTCTTAAAAGTCCCGTCTTCGTTCGCCGCCTGCGACCAAGGAATATTCGCCGCGCCGGGAATGTGTCCCGCGCGCTGTGCCGTTTCCGTCATTCCCGGCGGCGCGATGATTTTTCCGGTGAACTCATCCACCGAGCGCACGTCCACTAGCTGCGCGCTGGTCTTGCGATCGAGCGCGGCAAAAATGTCATCGCGCTTCGCGCGAATCGCCGCGTTCGGCGTCTTCACGCGATACGCCGCCGCGGGGTACGACGCCTTCTCGGTCGCGAGCGGCCGCTTCTCTTCCAGCCACTTCTTCCGCCCGCCGTTCATGATCAGAACTTTTTCGTGGCCGTAGTACTTCAGTTGCCAGAACGCCCACGCCGCGAACCAGTTGTTGTTGTCGCCGTAGAGCACGATCGTCGTCTCCGGCGAAATCCCTGCGCGGCCCAGCAATTCTTCAAACGCGCGCGGCTCGGCGAGGTCGCGGCGAATCGCGTCCTGCAATTCCGTCTGCCAATTCCAGGCCGTCGCGCCGGGAACGTGTCCCTGATCATAGGCCGTGGTGTCCACGTCCACTTCCACGACGCGGATCCCCGCGTCCTTCGCGTGCGCGGCCACCCACTCGGTCGAAACCAATACTTCGGGATGTGCGTATTCAGCCATGACATTTGCCTCCGCTGTCAGCTTGAACCAAAGAGGATAGCGCGAAGAGAGTCGGAAATCACCCTCTTTTTACTAGGGATTCTCTGGAAGCATTCCGTGCCGCGCGATTTCCTCTCCTAAGTGCTTTCATAACAAAAAGATACGGTACTTCTCAGCTCGAAATTTGCAGGGGGCCTCCGCTTGTTTCCCACTCGACGCGCATGAGCCAATCGTAGTGCATCCCTTCGGCCTTCAGCCATGATTCGAGCGCCTCGCGCGATTCCGTGCGAAACTCCACGAACATTTTTCCTTCAAGCATGTTCACTAGGATGCGCTCGGCCTTCGCGGCGCCCCCGGATTGAAACCGTTGCGCGAGCACGTCGGCGCCCTGGCGCGTCAGGCAGGCAAGCGTGTGTTGCGAAAGATAGCGCGGCATGAAATCTCCTGTACCTCAGATGTCCGACCTGCTCAGTCCGTCACCCAGCGGCGTTTGAATGACCTCCGAAGTCTACACGAATGGGCAAGTCAATTTTTTTCACAGACTATTTTTTGATTCAGAAATGGCGCTCGAACGCGCGTCTTCTTCACCGCAATGGGCAGTCCCTGTGACAGAATAGGATTTTGCCAGACCGTAAAATTTTTTTTACTGGAGCCGAGCGAAATCATGTCTTCCGGATTGCCCTGGAACGAGTTCAAGCTGCTGACCTTCGATTGCTACGGCACGCTAATTGACTGGGAGACGGGCATTCTTGGCATCCTGCGGCCCTGGGCCCGCGGCGCGGGCGTTGCGGCGAGCGATGACCAGCTCCTCGCCGCCTACGGCCAGGCCGAAAGCGCGGCCGAGCACGCCGCGCCGGGCTTGATCTATCGTGAAGTCTTACGCAGCACGATGACGAAG
>JBGOWC010000322.1:0-3102 GCA_041478415.1 Terriglobia bacterium | reverse complement strand
GCTCCGGCACGTGGAATCAGCAACGACACGCTGATTTGTTCTTCCAGAGTGCTGAGCTGGCTCACCGGGATGCGCTCATCCATCTCGCGCACTTGCTGCCGCAACGACGGGAGGATGGCGCGCGGATCGCCGCTCGCGCGCACCAGAAGGCTCTGGTCATTCTCATATCTCTGCGACAGCGCCGTGTACAGAAATGGCCGCGGCTCCTCGCCTAGAGTGCGATACTTTCCGTTGCGCGCCACGCCGATCACTTCAAACTGCTTCGGTTCTGTTCGCCCCACAATGACTTGCCGCCCAATCGGATCCAGTCCCGGCCAGAAACGCTGCGCCAGCGTTTCGTTGACGATTCCGCGTAGCGGCGCCGCTGCCGTATCCTGCTCGACGAATCCCCGCCCGAGAAGAATCGGGATGTGCAAGGTCTCAAAATAGCCGGGTCCGATCGAAGTGTTGTCCAGATCCGTCCATTGTTCCGGAGGCAGCGACTGCTGTCCGTCCGGGACGGCCGAGCTAATGCGGAGCGCGAAGGTCAAGGGTAAATTTGTTGCCAGCCCCGCAGCTTCCACGCCGGGAAGCCGCCGCGTGCGATCGAGAAGCTCACGATAGAAATTCTCGCCCTGTTGCCGCGTGTAGCCGCGCAGACCGGGATCCGTTTCCATCACTAATACGCCGCGCCCATCGAATCCCGGATCCACACGGCGCGCGTTCAGCATGCTCCGGATACTCAGCCCCGCGGCAATGAGGAGAAGGAGCGAGAGCGCCACCTGCGCGACGACGAGCGCGTTGCGCATGCGCTTGCGGCCGATACCGCCCGAGCCGGTCCGCGACTCTTCCTTCAGCGCGGAGACAACGTCGGTCTTCGATGCCTGCAGGGCGGGCGCGAGCCCGAACGCCACCGACGTAATCGTCGCGGCCACGAGAGTGAACGCGAAAACGCGCACGTCGAGCGTCAATCCCAGAGCCAAGTGAATGGGAAACGGAATTTCAAAGGCATTGAGCGCCGCGTTACTCCAACGCGCAAGCAAAAGGCCGAGCCCGCCTCCGGCAAGCGACAGCAACAGACTTTCAGTGAGCAATTGCCGGACCAAGCGCCAGCGGCTCGCGCCGAGCGACATGCGCACGGCAATCTCCTTGCGCCGCGCCATCGCGCGCACGAGCAGCATGTTGGCGACATTGGCCGCGGCAATCAGGAGCACCAGCCCGACGACCGCCATGAGCACAAAAGAAGTCGCGTACAAGATTTTGTCCACGCCCGGGAAAAGTTTTACATCGTTGGCGGGCAGCAATCCGACCGCGCGTCCCTGGTTGGTTGCCGCAAATTCTTTCTCCAGCCGGCCGGCGATGGTTTGCATCTCCGCCTGTGCCTGTGCCAGCGTGGCGCCGGGTTTCAAGCGCCCCATAGACCACAACCATTGAGAGCGGCGGTCGTGCAGGCGATCGGCGTCGGCCGGGCCGCCGGCGTTGACTGCCACATCCGGATGCAGCGTTGCGGCCATCATGATAGGCACCCAGGCATCCACGGAAATTCCGCGGAACATGCCGTGGAATTCCGGACCAGCCACACCAATGACGGTGAACGCGTTGCCATTGAGCCGGATCACCCGGCCGGCGATCGCCGGATCCCCGCCGAAGCGCTGCTGCCAGGTGGCGTGGCTCAGCACCACAACTGCATGCGTTCCCGGTGTGCGGTCTTCTTCGGGCAGAAATCCGCGCCCCAGTGTCATGTTCAGACCCAAGAGCGAGAAATAATCGCCGGTCACGATTTCCGCCATCGCTGTTTCGCTCTCATTGCCTTTGTCCAGCGCCAGCGGGATCAAGGCGTAGCCGATCATTCCTTCAAAACTTCTGCTCTGTTCGGCGAAATCGCGGAAGTCCGGATAGGCGATGGGAACGTGCGTTAGGGGGCCTTCGTGGACCGTGTTGTAAATGCCCACGAGTTGCTCCGGCTGGCGCACCGGCAGCGGTCTAAATAAGACGGCATTGACGAGGCTGAAGATGGCCGTGTTCAGCCCGATGCCCAGCGCCAGCGTGATCACGGCGACGGCCGTGAACCCGGGATTGTTCCGCAGCATGCGAAGTCCGTAACGCAAATCGCTCAGCAAATCCGCCAGCATGGATCCTCTCCCTCCGCGGCTGCGGGTGTCTTCGTCCAACCGCTCCAGCGCCCGGTCGAATTTCGGCCGGGCGTTACGACGCTCCGCCTGCTGAATTTCGATAGCAAACTGCGGCCAATCAGGAATTTCCGCGAGCGCTTCTTTCTCGGCTTCGGCCGGGGCCGCGCCGCGGCGCAGCGATGTCTGATAAGCTTCTTCGAGCTGCATCGCGACGTCTTCGACGATTTCGGCTTCGCGCGCCGGAGCCAGCTCCGGAAGATGCAGCCGCCGCCGAACGAGTACTTTCCAATCAGGCATGGTCGGCCCCCACGACCTGATTTACCGCGGCCATGAATTCGCGCCAGGTCTTGCGTTCCTGCTCCAGGAACTTTTTCCCTTCGGGCTTCAGCCGATAGAAGCGCCGGCGCCGCTCGCCTTCTTTTTCCACCCACCGGCCGACGATCAGGCCGCGATCTTCCAGGCGGCAGAGCATGGGGTAGAGCGAGGCGATGCGGAATTTCAGTTTTCCCTCGGACCGCAATTCGATCTGGCGGCCGATTTCATAACCATGCCGCGGACGGCCTTCGAGCAACGAAAGGATGAGCAACTCCGTGCTGCCCTTTTTCAATTCCCGGTTGAACACGCCGCCTCCTTGACCGCCGCCCATATATCGCTATGAAGTATATACGGCGCATCGCGAGGAAATGTTTCCAGGGAAAACCTCTTCCGTCCGAAAGCGCGCTCCCCCCGTTCGCGAGGCTGCGGTTTGCAGAGTTCTCGGGCAAGACGGAGAGGAGGGCAATCCTTGCGGCTTTTTGTGCTAGTATGAGCAGAACACCAGCATCTCAACTTTTCCACAGGGCTGGCCTTTGACGTGCTCCGTTCTGGCGAACACCCCTTGCAATCCACTTGCCCTCTCTGGTATTCTTACTCGGTTTGAGCAGTGCTGGCGTAGCTCAGCTGGTAGAGCATCTGATTTGTAATCAGAGGGTCGGGGGTTCAAATCCCTCCG
>JBGOWC010000250.1:0-3916 GCA_041478415.1 Terriglobia bacterium | reverse complement strand
TGAGCCATCAGCGCGGCCTCGGACAGACGCTCGTCGCCGAAGAAAAGTATCCGGAAGCCCTGGCGACGTATCAGAAACTCGTCGAGCTCGAGCCCGAGGACGCGGACATTCACCTGCGTCTCGCGCAAATCTACCGCGAGCTTCATAAACTGGACAAGGCGGAAGAAAGCCTGCTGAAGGCGAGGCAGCGCGCTCCCGGCAGCCTGGAAGTGATCTACAACGAAGCCATGCTCTACGAAGCGCAGGGGCGCTACGAAGATGCGATTCGGGTACTTTCCGATACCGCCGCAGGGATCAAGAATCAGGCCTCCGCTGTTCCGTCGAGCCGGCGAACGCTCGCGATTCTCTACCAGCAGCTCGGGCAGCTCTATCGCGAAATCCAGAATTACCAGGCGGCCATTTTCAGTTTCCAGGAGATGCAACGGCTCGGCGACGAGGAGGACCGGCGCGCGCGATTGCTGATCATTGACACCTATCGTGCGTCGAAGAATCTGCCGCGGGCGCTCGAGGAATCGAAGAAAGCGCTCGAAAAATATCCCAACGATCCCGCCTTGCGCGCCAGCCGGGCGATGCTTCTCGGCGAAAACGGCCAAGTGGATGAAGCCGTTCAGTTTCTTCGCGGCCAGCTCACCAGCACCGAAGCCGACCGCGACACGTATTTGAACATCGCGCAGGTGTACGAGCGCGGCCGCCGCTACAAAGAAGCCGAAGAATCGGCGCGGCTTGCCGAGGCGCTTCCCGGCCAGCCGCGTGACAACGAGATGGTCTGGTTTCTTTTGGGCGCAATTTACGAGCGCCAAAAACAGTTTGACCGCGCCGAGACCGAGTTCAAGAAAGTGCTGGCCGTCAATCCTCGCAATGCGCCTGTCCTGAATTATTACGGCTACATGCTCGGCGATCTCGGCATTCGCCTTGACGAAGCCGGCTCACTGGTTCAGCGCGCCCTTGCCGAAGAGCCGCACAACGGCGCGTACCTCGACAGCCTCGGCTGGATCTATTTCAAGCAGAACAAGCTTGCGGATGCGGAGGCCTCCCTGCGCAAAGCGCTCGAGCGCGAAGGCCGCGACCCGACCATCCACAGCCACTTGGGCGATGTTTATTTCCGCAGCGGAAAGAAGGAACTCGCCGCGGTCGAGTGGGAAAAATCGCTCACGGAGTGGCATAAGGCTCTTCCCTCCGAACTCGAGAACGACAAAGTCGCCGAGCTGGAGAAGAAACTGACCCAGGTGAAACACCGCATCGCGCAACAGAAGCCGGCCGGCGAGGACGCCAAGCCGCAGTAGACTCATGCGCGAAGTCCGCATCCCCGCGTTCGCGAAAATCAATCTGCGCCTCGATATTCTGGGAAAACGTCCGGACGGCTACCACGAGCTGCGCACGGTTTTTCAAAGCGTTTCGCTCCACGACGATCTGCGCCTCCGGAAATCGCGCCGACCCGGTATTTCACTCACGATTCTCGGGAACGACGCGCTCTCTCGCGAGCCTGCCGAGGGCAATCTTGTTTATCGCGCCGTACGATCTCTCCAGCGGGAACTGAAGATTCGCTCCGGCGTCGAAATCGAGCTGCGCAAGAAAATTCCCGCCGGTGGGGGGCTCGGCGGCGGGTCGAGCGACGCAGCCGCCGCGCTCCTCGGCTATCTGCGCCTGGTCGGCCGTTCGGTGCCCCTCCCCCGGCTGATGGAAATCGCGGCGAGCCTGGGTGCCGACGTGCCCTTCTTTCTGTTCGGTGGCCGCGCTCTCGGGGTTGGCCGTGGGGACGAGATCTACCCGCTGCCGGACATCGGATGGCAGACCGTCCTGATCGTCGCGCCAGAGGGCATCCGGGTGCCAACGCCGGACGCCTACGGCTGGCTGGCTGCGGATTCGCTCAGATTGACAAAGTCCGCTGCAGCACCTAAACTCTTGAAGTTCTGCGCTCTTGCTTGGAGCACGCAGGGAAACGGCCTAGCGAACGATTTCGAGCGGCCCGTTTTCCGGCGGTTTCCCCGGCTTGCGAAACTCAAGCGGGAACTGCTCCAACGAGGAGCCGTAGAAGCCTTGCTGGCGGGTAGCGGTTCGGCGGTGGTTGGCATATTCCCGAGCCCAGCAAAGGCGCGCCGAGCCGCTTGCGGGTTCCCGAACGACCGGACATTCGTTTGCGAGACCCTCTCCCGCGAGAGGTATCTCCGCGCGATGCATCGCGCTCCGGTCACCTGAACCGAAGCGGTTCCTTCGCGTCTTTTTCCCGTCCGCGCATTTTGGCGTCTCTGACGGCCTGTGGAGTGAGCGTGTCGTGAACGACGACCGATTCAAAATTTTCTCCGGGAGCGCCAATCCGGCCCTGGCCGAGAACATTTGCAAGAACCTCGGCGTGCAGCTCGGCAAGGCGCTGATGGGCAAGTTCAGCGACGGCGAAATCTATTTTCAAATTCTTGAAAATGTTCGCGGCGCCGACGTGTTCGTCGTCCAGCCCTGCAGCCATCCGGTGGATTTCCACTTGATGGAGCTGCTGCTGATGATTGACGCGTTCAAACGCGCCTCCGCCTGGCGCATCACCGCGGTCGTGCCGTACTACTGCTACGCGCGACAGGATCGCAAGGACAAGCCGCGCGTCCCGATTTCGGCGAAGCTCGTCGCGGACCTGCTCGAAGTGGCGGGGGCGAGCCGCGCTCTGACGCTGGACCTGCACGCGCCGCAGATTCAGGGGTACTTCAACGTTCCGGTGGACCATTTGTACGCTTCGCCGGTTTTGGTGGAGTATTTCAAGCACAAGAAGCTGCCGGACCTGACCGTGGTTTCACCGGATGCCGGCGGCGTGGAACGCGCGCGCGCGTTCGCCAAGAAGCTCGACGCGCCCCTGGCCATCGTGGACAAACGCAGGGTGGATGTGGACGTGAGCGAAGTGATGCACCTGATTGGCGAGGTGCGCGGCCGGAGCGCGCTGATCGTGGATGACATCATTGACACGGCCGGGACGCTGGTGAAGACCGCCGAAGCGCTGATCAAAGAAGGGGCCACGCAGGTTTTTGCCGCGTGCACGCATGCGGTGCTCTCGGGGCCGGCGTGCGAGCGCATTGCCAAGTCGAAAATCATGGAAGTGGTCGCGACCGATTCCGTGCCGCTTTGCGAGGCGGGTCGTTCGCTGAGCAAAATCAAGATTCTGAGCGTGGCCGATCTCCTTGCGCGCGGCATCCGCTCGATCCACGAAGAGACATCCATCAGCGAACTGTTTATTTGATTTTGGCCGGGCGAGCTTTTCCGCCCGCGGGTGAAAGGGAAGGATCAAGAAGGTATGGCAAACATTGTCGTGGAAGCGGCGCCCCGCTCGGACCGGGGCAAGAACGAGGCCCGGCGACTGCGCCAGACGGGCCACGTTCCGGCGGTGCTCTATGGCGGCAAGGGCGAGGCAATCACGCTCACCGTCAAAACGAAGGAGATTACGAGCATTCTCCGCTCGGAGTCGGGCCACAACACGCTCTTTCAGGTGAGCCTCAGCGGCAAGCAGCAGCCCGCGATTGTAAAGGCCTGGCAAGTGGATCCGGTCAGCGGCAACTTGCTCCATGTGGATCTGCTGCGCGTGGCGATGGATGTGCGCATGCGCGTCAAGGTGCCCGTGCATACGTTTGGCGAGCCCGCCGGCGTCAAGCAGCAGGGCGGCATCTTTGAAACGGTCACGCGCGAAGTCGAAATCGAATGCTTGCCCGCCGATATTCCAGCCGAGTTCCGCATGGACGTGAGCGAGTTGATGATCGGCAAGCACCTTCGCGTCTCCGAACTGCCGATCGACGCCGCCAAGATGAAGCTCATTACCGATCCGGACCGCGTCATCGCCCACGTTGTTGCGCTCCGCGCCGAGGAAGAGAAGCCCGCCGAAGTGGTGGCGGCCGAGGCAGCGGCGGTACCGGCCGAGCCCGAAGTCATCAAGAAGGGCAAGAAG
>JBGOWC010000071.1:0-7821 GCA_041478415.1 Terriglobia bacterium | reverse complement strand
TGGTCCTCGAAGCCGGGCTCCCGCGCGAACGCCGCGATCTGCTTTTCGTCCTGGTCGTGCCGCTTCTCTTCTCCGTGCCGTTCCTTCTCTTTTCGATCCCCGGCGGTTTCTTCGCCGACCGCTACAGCAAGCGCCGCGTCAGGCTTATCACACAACTGTTTGAATTCGCGGTGATGGTGCTGGCGGCTTACGCACTGGCTCAGGGCAATCTGATTCTCGCTGGCGCGGCGCTCTTCCTCGTGTGCTCGCAAGCGGCCATCTTCGGTCCGACCAAGTACGGCATTCTCCCCGAACTGCTTCCCTATCACCGCCTGTCCTGGGGAAACGGCATCATCGAGCTCGGAACGTTTCTTGCCGCCATCACCGGAACTCTCGCCGGCGGCCTGCTGGCGCATCATTTCGCGGGACGGCAGATCTGGTCAGGCTTCATTTTTCTCGGGCTTTCCCTGTTCGGGATCTGCACCAGTTTCGGCATCACTCACCTCCCTGCGGCCGATCCCACGCGGAAATTTTCATGGAACTGGCTGGGCGATCTCTTCCGCCAAACCATGCGCATGCGCCGCGACGTTCAGCTCTGGTTTGCCGTCGTGGCCAACACGTTTTTCTGGTTTCTCGCTTCCCTTCTCCTCCTGAACATCGTTCTCTACGCCACGGATGTTCTCCGCGTGGACGAGGCGCACAGCAGCTACCTGCTCGCCGCGCTGAGCCTGGGGATTGGGTTCGGCAGCTTCGTGGCCGGGTACGCCTCCCGAGGAAAAATCGAATACGGCATGGTGCTTGCCGCAATGGGCGGACTTGCCCTGCTCGCCGCGCTGCTGTCGCAGCCCGGCCTGCACTACTCCGCCGTCCTGAGCATCCTGGTCGCACTGGGAGTGTGCGGCGGTTTCTTTGCGGTGCCCGTCAATGCGCTGATCCAGGCGCGGCCCGCGCCCAGCGAGAAAGGCCGCGTGATCGCTGCCGCCAATTTTTGGTCGTTTGTCGGAATCGCCTTGCAGCCGCTGGCGCAGTACGCCATGTTGCGCCTCGGCCACCCCGACCCGGCGCACGTCTTCGTCGTCGCCGCAATCCTGACTCTCGGCATGGGAGTTTTGCTCTGCTGGATCTTCCCGGATCTTCTGACGCGCGGCCTGCGCTGGACTCGCATCACCCGGGGGTCTACCCTATAGAGGCTTTTCTCCAGGGGACGGTATGGCCACGGTAACCACCCTTCCCTCCGGCGCCCGGCCGGAGCGGCTTGGACTCTCTTTTTGGATGAACCGCGTGCGCAAGGAACTCGAGCGTGTGCGCATTGCGCTCGACGAGGACGCCGTCCACGACCTGCGCGTCGCCATCCGCCGCTGCCGATCCCTCGCCGCCGTTTTGCAAGAAGCCGACCCCACCCCAGGCTGGAAACGCATGCGCAAGATCCCGCGCAAGCTATTCCGCGAGCTTGGCGTGCTCCGGGATGCCCAGGTGCTCGCGGATTGGCTGAAGCGCCTAACGCCGGAAGTCGACCCGCTGCGCTCGCGACTGCTGCACGTTCTCGAGGAGCGCGAAAAAGTTTGCCGCGCAACCGCCCTGCGCGCCGTGGAACGATTCGACGAGGCTGCCTGGAAACAATTGGCTCGCAAGCTGCCCAGCCGCGCCCGGCTCGTGCCGCCCGGTGGGCTGGCCGCGCAGTGTCTTGCCCTCGAACGATTCGTGCAAGCGCATGAGTTACACGCGCGCGCCCTGCGCACCGAAAGACCGAAGCCCTGGCATGAGCTGCGAATCGGCTTGAAGCGATTTCGCTACACCGCGGAAAACCTCCTCCCGGAGCAATACCCCGCGTGGGAGGAAAATCTCAAACGCGTCCAGGATCTTCTGGGAGATTTGCACGATCTGGACGTCTTGGCAGCGCTTGCAAAGCAAGAGACCGCGAGTGCGCCTGCCGAATCCGCCGAAGCGCTTCGCGCGACGCTTGAGCACGAGCGCGCCGAGCGGCTTGCGGCCTACCGGCAATTGACGCTCGGCCGGAACGGTCTCTGGCGCGTCTGGCGCTCTGGATTGCCGCAAGGAAAAGAACTGCATGCAGCGGCAACGGCGCGGCTCCGCGCAACCGCGCGCGCCCTCGATTCCCATCCGCGCCGCACGGCAAGGATTTCGCGGCTCGCCCTGCGGCTCTTTGGCGCCTTCGCCACCGCCGGCGTCTCGCCGCTCTTCCGCGAGGCACAGGTCCGCGTGATTCTTCGCGCCGCGGCGCGTCTCCACGGAATCGGCGGCGGCCGGAGACAGAAGTCCCCTCAGAAAGCCGCGCGGAATTTCCTGAAAAAAATGCCTGTCCCACCGGGCTGGTCGGCCGCCGAATGGAATCTTCTTGCCTCGACGGTCCGTTACCACCGTGGTTCCGAGCCCAAGACAAAACATCGCGGCTTCGGTGCACTCTCCGAAAAGGACAAGCATGTGTTGCAGGGTCTCGCGGGCATTCTGCGGCTTGCACGGGCCCTGCGAAGGTGCGGCGGCGAGTCGGTTACCGGCTTCCGCGCACAGCAGTCTCTTGACGCGATGCTCTTGCGAATTCCCGGATGGATCAACAGTGAGGAGAATGCGGAGCGCATCGCCGCCGGCAAGCATCTCCTGGAAATTTTCCTGAAGCGGCCTTTGCTCATCGAATCGGTCGTGAATGTCTTCGCGCTGCCCGAAAAACCACCCAAGGCAGCGGGCCAGATGGTCCGCGAAATCGCCGCGGCTTCCGATTAGCCGGACTTTTTTCCAGAGAGGCGCAGCATCTTCGGCGGGCACATCCACACAAGCAAACCGGACGGCGGCGAAATTCTTTTCAACTCGATCAGCGCGATTCCCGCTTTCTTCAAAGCGGTGATCGCCTGTTTCGATCCCAGCGCATACGCAATCGCTTCATCGAGCTGCGGCGCGTGCCCGAAGCAGAACACGCTGGCGGCCTGCTTCTCCCTGGCTAACTCGCGGAAGAGCGGCAGCGGGTCCGTCCCGGGCAGCAGCGTCTCCGTCTTTTGGATCTTCTGCCGGGAGTAGCTCATGGCATCCGCGAAAATCTCCGCCGTCTGCATCGCCCGCACGTAGGGGCTGGAGAACAGCAACTCCGCCGTGGCGCCGAGCGCCGCGATTCCCCTTGCGACCTGCTTCGTTTTTTCGATGCCCTCTTCAGTGAGGTATCGCTCCGGATCCGCCGGGCACTTGGGGTCTTCGCGATCGATTGCGATTCCGTGACGCACCAGGTAAAGTTTCATCTTCTTTCTCCGAAAAGCCGCCTCACGCGGAAGCCTGGCGGAAATACAGGTTCACGTGAAATTCTTTTTCCAGTAGCTCCGCGCTGCGGCTTGCGTCGCGCAGATCTTCGCCGGCATCGCCCTTCGCGAACACCTGCAACCCCACCGCTCCGCGCTGAAATATCGCTTTCAGCGTCCGCACGCGTTCCCGATGAGAGTGGTCGAGCGATTCCGCAATCCGCAGAAGCGACGCGAGTCGCCGTGTCATTTGCTGGTCCGCGCCGTTGAGCGTCGAAAACACAGCGTGATGTCCATCCGGCTGCGATTTTCGATTGTGGTAGCGCACCAGAGAAGCCACGGCCGCGCGGTCGCGCCCATCCAGTCCGACAATATCTCCATTGCCGACAAGGTATTCGCCATGTTTGTGATGCGCGCGATGACTGACCGCGTGGCCGATGTCGTGAAGCAGCGCGCCGGCCTCCAGTACGACACGCGCGTGCGCGGGAAGATGATGGACGGGCTGTAGCTGATCGAAGAGCTGCAGGCTGAGCTCGCGCACGTGTTCGGCATGCTGCTGGTCGTACACGGTGGGGGCGAGTCGCCGGGCAAAACGGCGGACGCCGGCGAGCATTTGCCGCGCCGCGGCGTCGTAGCGGTGGCGCTCCTTGCGCGAGAACGCCTCGCGCGCAATTTCCTGAAGCAATCCTTCGCGAACTCCCACGGCCGGAACCAGCAGCGTGCGCAAGTTCAGATACCGGCCCACGACTAGAAGCGTGATCGCCGCCACTCCCAGGACGTCGGCGCGGTCCCGGCGTACGCCAAACGTTTTCATGCGCTCGCGCACATCGCGCTTCAGGATTCCACCGATGCGCTCGCGAAGCAGCGACAGCTCGAGCGTAGCCACTCCGTGCTCGCGAGGCCCCGGTGCGATGCCTGCCAGCGTTTCCGCATTGCCGCCACAAGCGACGGCGATGCTGCCCGCAAGATTCGGCTGGCCGGGAAGCCGCGATTCAAGCAGCGCTCGCACGTAGCGCCGCACCTGTTCCGCTTGCGAGGGACGAATGACGCCGGGAAGGCCGAGCGTGGTGATCAGGCGGACGGTGCCGACGGGCAATTGCGCGCATTGCTCCACCGAGTGGTTGCGCAGCAGGCTGATCTCCAGGCTCCCGCCGCCGAGATCCACGATGCAGCGCGGCGGCGCCTCCGGGCTGATGGCCGCGAGGACGGCTTCGAGGCCCAGGCGCGATTCCTCGGCGCCGCTGATGACTTCGAGTTGCACGCCGGTTTTCTGCTTCACGCGCCCTACGAGAGCCTTCCGGTTCCGCGCTTCGCGTGACGCGCTGGTGGCCACCGCGCGATAGCGCGTCACGCCGTATTCGTCGAGCAGTTCGCGGAAATGGCGGAACGCCTTGACGCTTTTTCGCAGTGTATCTTCGCTGAATCGGTGGCGCAGAAAAACGCTTTCGCCTAGCCGCAGCGAATAGCGTTCCGTGTGCAGCGGCTCGATATCCAGCGCCGAATGGGCGCGGGCGATGGAGAGACGGATGGCGTTGGAGCCGGCATCGATCGCGGCGATGTGAACGGGGTCGGACAAGCCTGTCTTCACCGCCAGAGGTGGGCCAACGCGGCCGAGGGCGTGTATTTGCTCGCGCGAATGCCGAGCTGCTCGCCGATCTTCGTTCGCAATTGCTTGTTCACGACGGCAACGCTCGCTTCGCCGTCCAGCTCGATGAACTCGTGCCGCTTGGCCATCGCTTCGAATTCGCGCTTGATCATCGTCTGGTAGCGGATGAACGACGAATAGAGATCGTGAGAGAGAGACATGTCCCGCCCGGCTTCCCAATAGTTGATGGTCTGGGCCTTCTTAAATTCGCGGCCAAACGCCGTCTCCGGCCGAACATTTAGCCAAAAGGTCAGGTGCGGCCGCAGCGCCATGGCGTAGAGGCCGCTGAGATAATCGCGATTGATCCCCCGCACCACGCCGCGGGCGATGAGCGTGTAGATGAAACGGTCGGCCAGGACCACGGTGCCGGAGCGCAGCGCGGGAAGCACGCGATGCTCGAGCTGATCGAAGAAGTCTGTCGCGTACATGAGCGCGAGGGTAAGCCGCGTGACCGCGTTTTTCGCGAGAAGCTCATCAATATCTCTCCCGACGAGATTCGAGCGGCGCAGGCCGCTCGTCTGCACGGCGAAGCCTTCCGATTCGAGCCATTCCTGCAACAGAGCGATTTGCGTCGAGCGGCCGGAGCCGTCCATGCCTTCGATGACGATCAGGGTGCCGGTGACTTCGCTCGGTTCAAAGCCGACGAGCGGTTCGCCGAAAAAAAACTGCGCGGCGCCGTCCTCGGGCGCTGCGGCCTTCGGAGCCGCCGGCGGGGCATCCGTCGGGACCGGTTGTTTTTCGGCGTCGGGCGCGCTCATTCCGCCACCTCGGCGCGCGGCGCGAATCGCTTCAGGTCAATGCGTTCGGCAACGATCTCGCGCATCTGCTTCTGCAGTTTGTTGACGGGGAGCGTGGCATCCAGGACGACGAAGTTGTCGCTCTCCACCATCTGGTCGTAGCCGTCGAGAATCCGCGCCTGAAATAGTTTGAAGCTCTCGGCGCGATCGTAAGAGAGACTCAGATCCATCCCCGCTTCGTAGTATTTCAATCTCGGGCGCCCGCTGAGAATTCGATTCACGGCCACGTCGAGCGGCGCTCGAAAATAGAACGTGATGTCCGGGACGGGCGCGAAGCGGTAGAGATTGCGCAGCCAGCGCGGAGGGCAGCCGCGCGCGGCATCGCGCGCAAACGCCGTGTAAATGTAGCGGTCCGCAAGAACCAGATAATCGCCCTGCAGCAGCGGCATGATCTGGCGCTCACAGCGATCGGCGAAATCCGCGGCGTGCAGCAGCGAAAACGTGACCGGGGTGAGCAAGCGGCGCTGTTTTCCCCGCCGCGTAGTGGACTTCACCAGCGGCGAAGAGTTCCACTCCGTGAAGTGCAGCCGGTAGCCGCCGATTTCGAGCCAGCGCTTCAGCAGATAGAGCTGCGTGCTCTTGCCCGATCCGTCCGTGCCTTCGACGACGATCAATGCGCCGGGGTAGGCGCGCTTCGGCACCGGGCGCCCCGGCTGCGGCAGCGTGGACTTGACCGGCTCGGTGCGAACCGTTTTGACCGGTGCTTCCTGTGTTTCCATCAGCCTCGACAATCATCCTTCCGAATCGGTTCAGCCTACTCCGAGATTATTACAGCCACATTACAACATGGCGTGATGCGCTGGCGCAAAGCGGCCGCCGGCGCTCCGCTAGAAAATCGAAACCTTGATGTGCAGGAATTTCTTCGGATTCTGGCGGAAATCGCCGATCAAGAGCCGCAGATCGCCGGCCAGACCCGCCAGGTGGTCGTAGAGCTGCGGGTCGCTGAACATTTTACCCGCGGTCGTGGTGTTGTCGTTGAGCTTGGCGGCGGCCGTTGAAACGTGGGCGCTGGCGTCGCGCAGATTGTTAAAGAGCGTTTCATCCGTCGTCAGCTTGCCGAGCGTGCCTTTCCCGGCGCGCACATCGGTCATCAGGGCGTTTCCCTTCTCAATCGCCTGCTTCGCGTTGTCGTAGAGGGTCGGGTCGTAGAGGAGTTTGCCGATCGTGCCCTTCTGCGCTTGTACGTCGGCCAGCATGGTGTCTACGCGGTCCACCGCCTTGTACGCCTTGTTGTAGATCTCATCCGAAGCCACGATCTTTCCGAGCGTGCCCTCCCCGGCCTGGATGTTGGTCACCATCTGGTCGCTCTTCGCGAGGATATTGTTGAGATGGGCGTACGCCTTTTCGTCCGTGAGAAACTTGCCGAGCGTGCCTTTGCCTTCCTGTACTCCCGCGATGAGGTCGCGGACATCCTGCGAAAGCGCCTGCATGTTGCCCAGCAGGTCGGCGCTGCGCTCGACCACTTCCTTGATAGCCTTCTCTTCCGTGCCCTTTACTTCCTCGCCTTCTTTGAGGGGCACGCCCGTGAATCCGCGCGCGATGTTCACGTAGCGATTGCCAAGGAGGCCTTCGGTCACAAGGCTGGCCGTCGAATCGGTGAGAATATCGTCCTGATACTTCCGATCCACGCGGAAATTCACCTCAATGTTGCGATTGCGCTCCGGAGCGCGGTCGCGCGTTCGCGCCACAATGCGAATTGTTTCCACGTTGCCGATCTCCACGCCGTCCAGACGCACCGGTGCGCCATTCGCCAGACCCGACACCTCCGGAAGATACGTCTTCAACCGATACTTCGGCCCGAAGATGCCCACGCCGGTCACGTAGATAATGCCCGCGGCGAGGACCGCCAACCCCACCAGCACGAACAATCCTACGCGCAGTTCCGTCCACGTCAGTTGCTTGCGCTGTGCCATGCTCCGTTCTCCTCTCCTGCCTGCCTTCGATTTGTCAGACCATCAAACCAAAAATCGCTTCAAATATGGATCCTCGGAAGAAAGAATTTCGCCGGGGCCGCCCTCAAAATACACGCGCCCATCGCGATACACGATGAACCGCGTCCCCGTGCCGTTCGCAGCCGCCGGCGAACCCGGCCGGCCATCGGAGAGCGGCAGCACGCGCCGCGAATCCGGATCGAATCGGAAATTCGCCAGAGCAAAAC
>JBGOWC010000075.1:0-7584 GCA_041478415.1 Terriglobia bacterium | reverse complement strand
GCCGTGCTCGCGAATCTGGTGCACCGCGCGGTTCAGATTTGACGTTGCTTCCTGGTGCACGGTGATCCAGTTCGCCCCGGCTTCCGCGAACGCCCCGATGTACTTCTCGGGGTTCTCAATCATCAGATGCACGTCCAGTACCAGCGGGGTTGCCTTGCGCAGCGACGCCACCACCGGCACACCAATTGAAATGTTCGGCACGAAGTGCCCGTCCATCACGTCCATGTGGATCAGCTTCGCCCCGGCGCGCTCCACCGCGCGCACCGCGTCGCCGAGCGCCGAAAAATCCGCTGCCAGTATGGACGGGGCGATCTCCACCGAGGAAGGCGCCGGCCGCTTCGCGGTCGCCAAAACATCGTTCATCACGCCGCGATTCTAGCACACGCCCTTCTCTTCGTGCACCGGCGGCCGAACGGCGGGCAAATCGCGCATGATCCGCCCTGCGGATTCGGAGGGGCAGACAAGTCCGGATGACGGGATCGGCCTGGCGAGAGTAAGCAATTGCACTACGCAATCCGCACACCAACCATGTCATTCCGAGCGGAGCGAGGAATCTCTCTTCGCTTTGGCGGGTGAGCCGGACTTTGCGAGCGTGCAAGTTGGGGGTACCCCTGCTACGGTGCGGTGTGAGTGATGATCTCGCCGCTGGCCGAACTGTCCAAATTGACTATTATATCTAATATGGCTACTATGGCGGTTAGGAGGTAGAGCCTTGAAACCTACGCGCGCTTCCAGGGGTCGCGGCCGCAACGCTAAGGGGGGAACGACGCTTCACGCCCCGGACGCTCGCATGCGACAAGACATCCTCAAAGGCTTTCGGATTCGGCGCGACCAAGACGTGGAAACCACCTCGGTTCCCGCCACCCAGGCCAAGAATAAGTTTGGCCGCTTGTTGGATACCGTTATGCGCGGCGGACGGGCCGAGATCACCAAGCACAACGAGCCGAAGGCCATGCTGCTCTCGATGGAGGATTTCAGCGCTCTCTCCCGGGCTGCGGACCGGGAGCTCGATGCTTTGAGCGATGAATTTGACGCCCTGCTTGCGCGAATGCAAACGCCGAAAGCGCGCTCCGGGATGAAAGCTGCTTTCGCTGCATCGCCGAAACAATTGGGGAAGGCTGCTGTTGCGGCGGCGCGCAGGCGTGGCTAATTTAGGCCAGAATCCCCGCATCTACGTCCTGGCGGGGGTAAATGGGGCCGGTAAGAGCAGCCTCGCCGGGGCCATGCTTTCGCAAAAAGGATGCGAGTGCTTCGATCCCGACAAAGTCGCGCGAGAGATCCTCTCTGGGAATCCGGGCATAAGCCAGGCGGAAGCAAATAGTCGTGCCTGGCATGCCGGAAAATGCTTATTGAAGGACGCTATTTCTAAACGATGGGACTTTGTCTTCGAGACCACGCTCGGAGGACGAACCATCACCCGAATGTTGGAGCGGGCGCTTTCGGCGCAAATCGAAGTTCTTGTCTGGTATGTCGGCCTCAACAGCCTCCAGTTGCATATCGCTCGCGTGCGCGCCAGAGTCGCCAAAGGCGGGCACCCCATTCCAGTGGAAAGGATTCGCGAAAGATACGACCGCAGCCGGCTCAACCTGATCCGCCTCATGCCCGGACTGACCGAGCTCCGTGTCTTTGACAATAGCGAAGAGGCCGATCCGCACGCCGGCATTCCTCCTCGGCCGAAGCTCCTTCTTCATTTCGTTCGCGGCAAGATCCATAGTTTGTGTGCGCTCTCTCTTGCTCCGGACTGGGTCAAGCCCATTCTTGCCATGGCTATGAAACTCACCAGTGTGAGCTGAAGGATCAGCGACAGTGTTCGTTGGCAAGAGCGCGACTCGAACCAAAATCCCCACCCTCAGAAACCGAGGGCGGGGCACCCTTCTTCGCTTCACTTCGCGGTGAATTTACGCTAGTGGTATCCTCTCATCGTAGGTTGCCCCAGAAAGCAGAAAATGAAAACCGTGACCGGGCCACCCGCCATCACAGCTGCCCATCGTGCCCAGCATCTACGAAGTGAACGGAGGTTGGCCATGGACAAACAGTCGGCCGGAAAATTTCAGTACAGTCTTGGGATTCTTGTTAAGGCCACGACCGGGCTAACAATACTGATGGGATTTCTAGTGGTTATACCACTCACGTTATGGTTTGCATGGATACACCACTCGGCGATAGCTAACTCTATCGCTGTCTCACTATTCTGTCTCTCTTTCGCATGGCTGCTTATCTCGCTGCTCCAAGTCAACCGAACCTTACGAAAGCTAGGTCTAGGCCCTGAGGGCAGAACACGACTATTCTCGATGAAGTCACGTCCCGACGATCCCGATGAGTTACGCGCATGGCGATGGGGGCGGCAGTTCATGTATGCAGTTTTAGCGCTGTTGCTGTCCATGTTCGCCATACCCGTCACATCTTGGCTCGCTGGACAGTGACCTTCAAATACGATCCCTTCGGAAGAAGAATCTACAAATCCTCCAGTTCTGGGCGGGTGGCCAATTGAATTCCTAGTGAGTGTTTCTTGACGACAACGCACGATGCGTGAATACAGATTCTGCAATTCACCGTGACTTTAAGAGACGAGGGTGCACTCTGACCCGCTCCCCTCGTTCCGTGCAGAAGTCTCTATGATTTCCCGCCAGGCCGGGGAAAGCGGCCCCGCCAAACCATCCCCCCTCCAAATAACCCTTGCATTTCCTTAACTCCTGTGGTAACTTCCACAATGGCTCCTCACTCCGCTTGCTCGCCCAGGCGAGCTTGCCCACATCGTTGATCGAAGATTCCGGCACCCCGTTTTTCCGGTCCCTGAGCATCCGATTAGGATGCGAACTCTGCGCCATCGTGCGCAGTCTGCGCGATGAATCCTGAGCGAGCGAAGCAAGTTGCGCGCTTTGCATCCCGAATGCTCCTACGGGACGAAGTATCATTTATAGACAAATGAATTTGTCAAGAAAAATTCATTTGTCTATGATTTGCCGCTCCGTCCCCCGCAAGTCCTTTGTTCTCAGTAAGGCGTCGACCCGAAAACTGCAAAAAGACGCAAAAAAGCCTTTTCCCTGGGCAACACACCTCTGCACCATTTTGCAGCACTCTGAAATCTCTTCCGCTGTTGCGTCGCTGCTTCGCACCCTGCTATCCTGCGGTTCACCATGCGGTGCAGAATGCTGAGCCGCTCCGCCCTTCTTCGGATTGAATTCACCTACAGGTGCCACCATGAAAGTTTCGATCAGCTACAAGCACGTCACATCTCACGCGGCGGTCGAAGCAGAAGTTGAGCGGCACATCGGGAAACTGAACAAATTATTGAAGAGCTACTCGCCGGACCTGGTGCACCTCCACGGAATCTTTGCGAAGAACCCGCACAATGCGGAGCACTCTTTTTCTCTGAATCTTTCGCTGCCTGCGGAAACACTTCACGCCACCGGAACCGGGGAGAGCGTCAGCACGAGCTGTAAGAAATCCTTCAGCGAACTCGAAGGACAAGTAAAAAAACACCAGTCGCGTTTGCGAAAAGATTATGAGTGGAAGCGCAAGCGCCGCCGGGAACCCATCGCTTCGAGCGCGGCTTAGCCCCTGCGGTCGGCCTTTTCGATTAGCTGTTTGAATTCCGGATCATCATGCAGGCAGGCGAGGTCAGGGTCGCGCGCCGCCCATTCGAAACTCAAGTAGCCGCAAGCTTCCGCTTTCTTCAGCAGATTCATCGCTTCGGTCTTGTTGCCCATCACTCCGTAGGTGCATGCGGCGTTGTAGAGAATATTGGAATCCTTCGGCCGCAGGGCCAAGGCTTTCTGCAGTTCGCTCACCGCCTCGACTTCGCGGCCCAGCGAGGCGTAATCCGCGGCAAGAAGAATGCGCGCGCGAACATCCTCGGGGACTTGCTGAAGCTGTTGCTCGAGTGCAAGCACTTCGCGTTGGCGAAGAACGCGGGCTCTGTCCTTTTGCCCGATCGCTTCGAGCGAATTCACAAACGGGATGTACACGTTGTAGTCGTTGCCGTTGGCCTCGATCGCGCGATCCGTCAACGCCGCAGCTTCCTCCCAGCGATCGGAGTTGAACAGCGCGCGGCCGAGGATGTTGTACGCGCCATCGCAATCGGGCTTGCGCTCGATCGCGAGACGAACATCGCGGAGCGCGTCGTCGTAATTCTTCAGCTCGTACCGAATGCGCGCGCGAGCCACGAGAGCTTCGGGAAGTTCTCTTTCAAGTGCCAGGGCGCGTTCGCAAGCTGCCAGGCCGCGTTCGATCCAGCGCGAATCGTGGTCGTGCCATTCGAACATCACGCCACACGCGCCGCTGACGGCGGCATGGGCCATGGCAAACCGCGGATCGAGTCCGATGGCGGCTTCGAACATTTGGAGCGCGAATTCGAGATCGGGATGCGTTTCGCGCCGCGCGAAGCTCCGCCCGCGCAAGTAGAGATCGTAGGCCTGAAGATTTTCCGTGGGCTTGCGAGCGATGGCCTTTTCTTCCTGCGGCGTCAAAGTGATGCGCAGGGCCTGGGTGATACTGCGCGCAATTTCGTCCTGCACTTCGAAGACATCTTTCAATTCGCGGTCGTAGCGTTCCGCCCAAACGGAATGGCCGGTCTGCGTATCCACAAGCTGCGCGGTGATGCGCAGGCGATTGCCGGCGCGCCGCAGGCTTCCGCCGAGCGCGTAGGAAGCACCGAGTTGCCGGCCAACCTCCGGGCCGGTGACGGTTTGATTGCGAAACGCAAGAACGGCCGCGCGGGGAAAGATGCGAAGCTCCTTGATTTTCGATAGCTCGGTGATGATGTCTTCGGTCATGCCATCGCGGAAATATTCGTCTTCCTTGGCGCCGCTGAGATTTTCGAAGTAAAGCACCGCAACAGACTTTTGCGCGGCAGCTTGCATCGTGCGGCCGGAATCGAGTTCACGTTTCACGCGTTGCAGGTCGCTGCGAAGCAGCGAGGCGCTGGCATAGCGGGCGTCGGCGGATTTTTCGAGCGCGTGCTGGATGATCTTTTCGAGCGCGGGCGGCAGGTTGCGGTTGATCTCCATCGGGGAAGCGGGCGTGCGATTCAAAATTGCGTCGAAGACGACGGCGGAAGTGTTCCCGGAAAAAGCCTGGCGGCCGGTGGCCATTTCGTAGAGCACAACGCCGAAGGAAAATAGATCGGAGCGCGCATCGAGATCCGCGCCGCGCGCTTGTTCCGGGGACATGTAGGTCACCGTGCCGATCGAAGCGCCGGAGCCGGTGAGATTTTCTTCCGCCGTGGCCGCGGTGGCGGAGACGCCGACCATTTCTCCGACGCGCTCGCGTTTCGCGGTGAGTTTGGCGAGGCCGAAATCGAGAACTTTGGCCTGACCGCGCTCGGTGACGAAAATATTCGCCGGCTTGATGTCCCTGTGAATGATGCCTCGGGAATGCGCGGCGTCGAGCGCGTCCGCAATTTGAATGGCCCAGTCGAGCATTTCCTCCACGCCAAGGGGACGGCCGGCGATGCGATGCTTCAGAGTCTGACCCTCCAAGTGTTCCATGGCCAGAAAGGGCTGGCCGTCGTGCTCGCCAACGTCGTAGATGGTGCAGATGTGGGGATGATTCAGGGCAGATGCGGCGCGGGCTTCCCGCTGAAAGCGCTCGAGGGCCTGGCGGTCGCGCGACATCTCTTCCGGCAGAAACTTGAGAGCAACGTGACGGCCCAGGCGGAGGTCTTCGGCCTTATAGACAACGCCCATTCCGCCACCGCCGAGGCGTTCCAGGATGCGATAGTGGGAAACCGTTTGACCAATCATAGGGAAATAGGCGGCGATGTTACGACGCGGGATTTGCGAAGTCAACGGCGCGCGTTCGAAAGCTGCAATAGAACTGCGCGATGGACATTTCCGCGAGGTCTGCTTCGATAGGTGCGCGAAATTTTTTCAGGTATGATGTTGAAGTCCACGTTGATGTCCACGTTAGGGGCGTAGCTCAGTGGTAGAGCAGCGGCCTTTTAAGCCGAAGGTCGTGAGTTCGATCCTCACCGCCCCTACCAATCCTATCTCGTTGAAAAAATAACCTCGTTTGCCCTTGCCTGTGGCTATGAAGCGCTTGACACGAATATGGTAATATACATATACTGGTATGCAGATGGATGGTGAACCGAAACCGGTCAGATGGATTGGAACGTCACTGAGGGATTTGCGCGCTTTCCCTCGCGCCGTCAGGATCGATATTGGACACGCGCTCTTCACGGCCCAAGAGGGCAAGACCGACCCTGCCGCTAAGCCTCTCAAAGGTTTTGGTGGTGCCAGCGTGCTCGAAATTATGTCTTCGCATCACGGTAATGCGTGGCGGGCCGTTTACACGGTGCGTTTTCAGGATGTCATCTATGTATTGCACGTATTTCAGAAGAAGTCCACAAAAGGTATCGCGACACCGACAAGGGAAATTCATTTGATTAAGCAGCGGCTCGTGGAAGCCGAGCGGGACTATAGAGAAAGGCAGAACTAGAATGAAAACCAAAGTCAAAAAAACACACAACCGCATTGCCCGCGTAACGGAAGGCAGCGGGAACGTCTTCGCAGACCTTGGCCTTCCGAATTCTGAGCAAGAGCTGCTCAAGGCGCAACTCACGCTGCAAATCCATACGATCCTCAAGGACAGTGGCATGACACAGGTCGAGATCGCCAAAATTCTCGGCGTGCAACAGCCTCAGGTCTCCTTGCTGATGCGAAACCGCGCGGGTAACTTCTCCGTCGGACGCCTCGTGGAATTTCTCATGGCCCTGCGTCAAGACGTTGAAATTACCGTCCGGCCCACTCGCAAGGAACATGGCGCACTCTCGGTTATCTCTGCCTGAACCGATATCCGCCCTATGCCTCGGGCTCGCAATTTACTTGAGATCATCGCTTTTTTGCAGAACGCGGAAGGTATTTGCCTCGAGGTTCGATCCACACGCGCCGCCTTGCGCACGAAGCGGCGGGCATCTTCTCAGGGAACAAAGCGCGCTGTTTCTGTCGCCCTGAGTCATTGATCGAACAGGCGAGAAGCCGATTCTGGAGAACGAAGCAGCCAAGGTTCGCTAGAATGAGCAGCGGCCTTTTAAGCCGAAGGTCGTGAGTTCGATCCTCACCGCCCCTACCAAATTCAAGTCCATTCGATTCAGGTCGCACAAGAGGATTTTCTCCGAAAGACAAACGGCCCCACCCTTTCGCAACACCGCGAAAGGATTGCCAGCCGCGTCGTTTAGGAAGCGGGATCGAGGAGCTCGCCAGGCCCTCCGCCGGGGTCCGGGTATCCTGGATTCAGTCTTGTGAAGCCTTTATGCGTGGACAGGCTCGCGGCGTTTCAGCCTGGGAAGTCCTTTGATGGATTTCCCGGCGTGCTCCTGGGCGATGCGCAGGTCATAGAGACTCTGTAGATTGAGCCAAAACTGCGCGCTCGTGCCAAAGAAATGAGCGAGGCGCAGGGCGGTGTTGCCCGTAATAGCGCGCGTTCCATTCAAGATTTGCGTGACGCGATTGGTCGGCACGTCGATCTTTCGCGCCAGTTCAGCCGCGCTCATATCGAGTGCATCCAGTTCTTCGGCCAGGTGTTCACCCGGATGGATTGCAGTGAGTGCCATAGCGATTCTCCTAGTGATAGTCAACAATC
>JBGOWC010000179.1:0-4990 GCA_041478415.1 Terriglobia bacterium | reverse complement strand
GGCGTCCGCGCCGCCAACCCTCATGTAGGCAGCCATCATGCCACCGGAGATATGCGCCATCCCGCTGGTCATCACGCACATCAATTCTGATTTGGTCAGCTTGGGGAGGAACGGCCGGATGGTGAGCGGCGCTTCCGTTTGCCCCATGAAGATGCTGGCGGCCACATTAAGCGACTCTGCGCCACTTGCACCCATCACGCGGGTCATCACCCAAGCGGCGGCGCGGATGATGATCTGCATCACACCCAAGTGATAGAGGACCGCAAAGAACGCGGCGATGAAGATAATCGTCGGCAACACTTGGAGTGCAAAGATCAATCCCAGAGAGGAATGCTCCGTGCCAAGCTCACCGAAAACGAAAGAAGAGCCTGCATAGGAAAAACTCAACAGCTTTTTCGCGCCCTCACCGGCTTTTCCGAAGAGCCACTGCCCAAACGTGGACCGGAGAACAAAGAAACCCAGAGCTAGTTGCAAGCCGAGGCCCCAGGCGACGGTTTTCAGACGGATGGCCTTACGGTGCGTCGAGAAAAGATAGGCCAGCGCGAGAATCGCCGCCATGCCGAGGAGTCCTGAGAATCGTCCCATGTGCGCTCTCCGTGCTGCAGATTGGTTTAACCGTTTTCGCCGATGATGCAGTGAACAAGCTTCGGCAACTCCCGAGGCGGCTCGGGGGCGATGAAGTAGGCGGAAGCAATGCCGCGCATCGCATCCGCGAGCCGCCGCTCGTCATTATAGTGAATGGTAACGAGCCGCTCGCCCTTTTGGACGGGGTCGCCGATTCGCTTGTGGAATTCGAGTCCGACGGCATGGTCAATCGAGTCTTCTTTTTTCTCGCGGCCACCGCCAAGTATGGCCAGAGCGGTGCCAAGGGATTCACATTGTACGCTCACGACATGACCGTCATTCAGCGCCGCGACAACTGCGCGCAGCTTCGCTTTGGGGAGACGGTCAGGCTCGTCCACGACGCGCGGATCTCCGCCTTGCAATTGGATTCCCTGCCGGAGCTTTTGAACGGCTTTCCCGCTGGCGATCATCTCCTCGGCGAGGGCGCGCCCTTTCGCCATGCTGGAGGTGCGCTCGCCGAGAAAAAACATCCAGGCGGAGAGCTCGATGCTGAGCTCGCGCAAATCCGCGGGGCCGCCGCCTTTGAGCACCTCTATGCACTCGACAACCTCCATGGCGTGGCCGGCGGTGCGGCCGAGCGGCTGGTCCATGTCTGTGATCAGGGCGATGACTTTCTTGCCCATGCGCCGGCCGGTCTCGACCATCAGTTCCGCAAGCCGCACAGCGTCCTCTTCACGCTTCATGAATGCGCCGGAGCCAGCCTTGACGTCGAGGACGAGAGCGTCAATACCTTCGGCAAGCTTCTTGCTCATGATGGACGCGCAAATGAGGCTGTGATTCTCGACCGTGGCAGTTACGTCGCGGAGCGCATAAATTTTCTTGTCGGCCGGCGCGATTTCCGCAGTCTGGCCGATGAGGCCCATGCCACATTCGCGGAGAACGGCACGAAACTTCTGGAGAGAGAGATTGACGTCAAATCCAGGGATGGATTCGAGTTTGTCGAGCGTGCCACCGGTGTGACCGAGGCCGCGGCCGCTGATCATCGGTACGTACAGCCCGCCCGCGGCCACAATGGGAGCCAGCACCAGCGAAGTCTTGTCGCCGACACCGCCCGTCGAATGCTTGTCCACTTTCTTTCCGGGCAGGTCCGATAAATCCATGACTTCACCGGAGTGGAGCATCGCTTCGGTGAGCGCGGCGGCCTCCGAGCTGGTCATCCCGCGCAGCCACACAGCCATCAGCCATGCAGCCATCTGGTAATCGGGAATGTCACCGGCGGTATAGCCGGAAATGAGGAAATTGATCTCCTCGCGGGAGTGTTCTCCGGCGTCGCGTTTCTTGCGGATCAGGTCTACGGCGCGCATGCATCCCTGGTGCGACTCGGCATCGGGGCGCGAGCGTAGCATCAGGGGCAAGGTGCGTCAACGAAGCGAAAGCCGCAATGCGCGGCTCTTGCGGTAGCAAGTTGCACTATAGGGCAGAAGAAAACTGCGAAACGACCTCAGTGGCCCTGTCCGGGGAGAAGCGTTTCCTGGCTGGCGACGGCTTGCCAGCCGCGCGCGCCATAGATGTAGACGTGGATGACACGCGACTGCCGGCTGACGGTCTGGGCGTGCAGAATGCCTCGCGCGGTCCAGAGGCAATTGACCACCGCAGTGTCCTGGTAGATGCGCACCTGAATGTCCGATGCGATAAAGGAAGAATACGTGGCGTCGGAAGTCTGGATGGACGCGAGGAGGGCGGATTTGTCCATCACCAGGCCGGACGCGGGGATGCCGACAAAGTCCTCGCTGTAAACCCGCCTGAAAAAAGTGGCGTTGTTCAATTGAATGGCCCGCGCGGTTTCGCGCTCGAGGGAGACGAGCTCTTGGCGGTGGACTTCCCCCTGGGCGGCTTCTTCGGCGAGTTCCGCCGCGGACTTGTTTTGCGGGTGAGCAGAAGAAAATAGGGCGAGACATGAGGCAAGCAGGAAAGCGATTCGATTCATGCGGGCAAACCTCGCTGCGGAGAATTTGAGGGCATTTCTGCGCGCGTCCAGAGCAGAATTATGACTACACAGACGAGTATAGCGAGATTTCGGAAACGATGGGCGAGAGAAGGGGCGGGCGTTGCTCCATCTGCTAGACTACCCCGACCCAAAGTTCCGCCACCGGCCCGCCGGTGGATCGGCGGATGGAGGAAAGATGGTAGAACTAGCGAAGGGTTTTTCAAGGAGGCAGTTTCTTGCGCACACATCGTGCTTCGGCGCCTATTACGCCGCAGCGCGATTCATCCCGCTTCCCGCGCTTGGCAAAAGGATTTCGCAGGACTCGCGCGTGGCGCAAGCCCCGCTGGTGGACAAAGGCTTCGCATCGGTGCGGAAGATCGGCGACGGCGTTTACGCAACGATCTCCGACCCCACAAAGGGCAACACCACACTTTGCAACGGCGGTTTTGTCGCTGGGCGAGACGGCGCGCTAGCCATCGAAGGCTTCCTCAGTGCGGCGGGCGCCGCGTTTCAAATGGACGCGCTGCGCTTGGTCAGCCAGGCGCCGGTCAAAGCCGCCCTTGACACCCACTACCACTTCGACCATTCGATGGGGAACGCGTTCTACGGCGCGCATGGAGTGCCGGTTTGGGCCCACGCCAAAGCGGCAGCGCGAATCGTCGAGAGCTATTCCGTGCTGCAAGGCGCGGACCGCGCTGCCGTCCTCGGGCCGTTCGAGAAGCGCGTGCACGACGCGAAGTCAGAAGCCGAGCGCCAGCATGCGCAAGGCGACCTGAATGCCATGACGGGCATCTTCGAGACCGCCAACGCCACCGTTCTCGCGCTGCCCAGCCACCCGCTTGATCCGGCAAACCTCCCGATGACGATGGACCTGGGTGGCGTGAAAGCCGTTGTCGAATCCTTCCCCGGCCACTCCGGAACGGACATCATCGTCCGCGTTCCGGAACAAAACATCGTCTTCACCGGCGATCTGCTCTTCAATGGCTGGTATCCCGTCTGTTTCGACGCGACGGTGTCCAGCTGGCGGACCACGCTTGCTAAATTCGCCGGCTTCGATAAGGACACGATTTTTATTCCGGGCCACGGACAGGTTTGCGGCCAGGAAGGCATCGCCACGATTCGCGAAGTTTTTGACGATATCGCCGGGCAAGCTGAAAAAATGTACCAGGCCGGCGTCCCCGCGGCGGAGGCTGCGCAACGTTACGCCGTACCCGACAAATTCAAGAATTTTCCGATCTTCGCGTGGGGCTTCACGATCGGCCCGGCGATCACCAAACTCTACGAAGAGTGGAACGGAAAGAAGTAGCTCACTGCGCGAGTGCATCGAGCCGATCAAGGATCAGGTCCTGAGAATCAAGGACGTTGCGCTGAAGCCAGTACGAGTGGCCCGAGCCGTAGAGCACCAGCACGCGATCCTCAGGCGAACTGATAATGCTGCGCAGATTCGCAAAGATGCGGATGTTGCGCTGGTACCATGCAGCGAGAAGATCCGGCCCGGGATAGTCACCGCCGCCGGAGTAGCGGACCAGGCTCATATAGAACTGGTTGTCGCTGCGAATCTGTTCTTCGCGGTTGAGATGGCGAAAGAGGTCTGAGATCGTGCCGCTCTTGAGAATGGCCGACATCTTTTCGATCTCTTTCGGGACTTGAGCCAACGTGTCCTGTAGGCTCTGCTCCTGGCCGTGCTTTTTTGCAAATTCCTCAACCTTGTCAAATGGAAAGTCGCCGCTGATGTCGATAGGGTAGATCTGAGTGTGGCCGAGCTCCTTCGCCAGGCGGTAACCGATCTGGTCGATCTCGTTCCGCGTCAGCGCATATTTCCCGGCGCGATAATCCTCATATTCTTTTTGGATTTTTTCGCTCCCAAACCGCGCTTCAATGGCGATTTTGGTGGGCCGGAATTTTTTCAGGACGGAGACGAAATCCTCGATCTCTTTCTGCCGCTTCGACACAAGCACGTCGTCTACCTGTAGGTTGAAGAGGTCCTGGCCGGGATTGTCCATGTGGAAGGTGCCGAGAACCAGAATGTGCGGCTTAGGCGGAGCAACTTGCTTCGCGGGTTGATTGGATTGGGCCGACGCAGCGGCATAGGCAACACAGAGGATAGGCAGGACAGCCAACAGCCTTCGAACGGATTTCATGATTCCTCCAGGTGCTTCTCGACAAGCCATACGCGGCGCGGACGTCGAATGTTCCACAAATTGCTAAACTGGATCATCGGACAAACGGGGCGGTGGGATCGCGTCGGGCAATCTCGGCGGCGATGCCCTGCATCTCTTCGTGGACGAGAGAATTGGTGGCGAGGATGGTTGGACCCCCGAGGCGGTATGGCCCGCCCGCGAGGTCGGTGACACGACCGCCGGCCTCTTCGACGAGAAGAACGCCCGCGGCGGTGTCCCAGGGATTCAGCCCAAACTCCCAGAAACCTTCAAAGCGGCC
>JBGOWC010000307.1:0-3200 GCA_041478415.1 Terriglobia bacterium | reverse complement strand
GCAGCGTTTCGGCGAACCATCGGATTCGCATCCGCGAGCAGCGGGAGCAGCGCGAGATGAAACTCCCGGTTCGTGTTGTCCTGCCCCATGACCCACGCGGCCGTCAGGCGAATTTCCTGATGACTACTCGCAGCTGCCGCGACCACGCTGGGATACCAGCGCTGTGCGGAAGCGCGCGCGGCAGGATCGCGACTCACGATGCGGTCGGCGATTTGCGATAGGGCGTGCTGGACCTTGCGGGGATGCTCCCGGTCGGCCAAATTGTGCGTCAATTGTTCGTCGCTCAGCGGAAGGCCGAACCAGGTGGCGCGCCAGAAGAGAAACGGCATCAGCACGAAGAGAAACGAAAGAACGAGAATAGCTAAGAGCCATTTCCGCGAGAGCCCAGAAGATTTCTCTGTCGCCGGTTCATCGGCGAAAGTTGCCTGCACTTCGTTTGGAATTTGTGGATTCATCCGACCCGCGGAGGATACAAGTGATACAGGAGGATGTAAACGACGACGCCGGTGACGGAAACGTAGAACCAGATCGGCAGCGTCCATCGAGCGATTGCGCGGTGACGGTCGAATTGACCCTTCCACGCGCGCCGCAGGGTCATGATCGCAAGCGGAAGTACAACCCCCGCGAGAAGTACATGCGAGAGGAGCAGCGTGAAATAGAACGGGCGAATCCAGCCCTGTCCCTGAAAAGGCACGCTACCGACACGCGCGTGATACACAAGATAGGAAACGAGAAACGCTGAAGAAACCACGAAGGCACTGACCATGCAGATTTTGTGCGCGAGGATTTGCTTGCGGCGAATGAAGACGTAGCCGGTTGCGAGCAAGATCGCGCTCGTGCCGTTCAGCGATGCGTTGAGGGCGGCTTGGGAGAACATTGAGGGGATATGGGCCTTCGCCCCGTGGACGTTCGTAGCGTTACTTGGCTCCCTGGGGTGCGGACTTGGCATCCGGTGTTGAAGCGGCGGGTACGTCTTTCGCGCGCGTGGGCAACCAACCCTGTTCGCGCGCAATGAGAAGCAGCATCAGTGCAAACAGACCGCCCATGAGCAGGCAAGTCCCGATGAGGAGAATCCCGTCAATGTCCAGCGCGATGCGCGCGACGAACGCAGCGACGACTCCTGCAACCGAGAATGCCATGACCACAAGACTGATCAACGCGAGTGTCAATCCCTGACGTGTGCTTCCCATCTGATTTTGACCTCCCGAAGAAGCATCTACTGCAATTTTCTCCGCCGCGTTTCACTTACCGGGGCAGCTTGTCGTACAACATCAAGGCGAGCAACACCGGAATGTGCAAGACCGTGGCGTGCATGAGCCACTTGGCGCGCTGATTGGTGCGATTCGCCGCGGCCCAGAGGCAGACCTGCACGAGCGCCGTGCTCAGGACAAGCGCACCGAAGAAATACCGAACGCCCGCGAGGCCGACAATCGCCGGGAGAAGGCTCACGGCCACGAGCGCAGAAGCGGCAAGAAGAATCTGCCGAAAGGTGCGCGTGCCCTCGCGATCCACGACCGGCAGCATCAGAATCCCCGCGCGGGCATAATCCTCGCGGTACATCCAGGAGATCGCGTGGAAGTGCGGAAACTGCCAGAAAAAAAGAATCAAGAAGAGGAGCCAGGCGCCGCGCTCGAGGTGTCCGGTGGCGGCGACCCAGCCGATCATCGGCGGAATGGCGCCGGGGAAAGCGCCGACGAAGGTGGCCCACACGGTGCGCTTCTTCAGCGGCGTGTAGGCCAGCAAATAGCAGAGGCAGGTGGCCACGCCGAGAGCGCTCGCAAGAATTCCGGCGGTCACCCAGAGATCCAAGGCGCCGGCGACGGCCAGCAAAATTCCGAACCAAAGCGCGCGGCGAGGCTCGAGCAGACCACTCGGAAGCGGGCGGGATGCCGTGCGGCGCATCTGCGCGTCGGAATCGCGCTCGACGTAATGATTTAGCGCTGCGGTCCCAGCGGCGATGAGCGTTGTGCCGAAAACCGCGTTCAACAGGCCAAGCCAATCAACGGGTCCGCGCGCAGCCATATAGTAGCCCGCTGCGGTGGTCATGACGACGAGGAGCGAAACGTCCGGCTTGGTGAGTGCAAGGTAAGCACTCGCTCGCGAAGAGAGCGTGAGTTGCGCGGTGTGCGCAGCGCTCATGACAGAACGGCCTCGGGCGTACGCGATTCGACGGCCACTTCCCTTCCTCTTGGCACCAGACGATAGGAGAGGAGGACGACAACGACAGCGGAGGCGAACGTCAGCGCACCGACGACAGTATGCGTGACCGTGAAGGCGATCATTCGCGGCATCGGCTGCGGCGCGCCCGCCGTCGTGAGGCGAGACCACCATGCACCAATGCCGAGAAGAAATTGTGCCCCGAAGACGGAATGGAGCAGGATTCGCGCCAGTTTTATTCCACTGGCATTTTCAAACCGGCGGCGAAGTACCGCGGCCGTCCAGGTCACCGTGGCGGTCACGGCGAGCGCTCCAATGATGTGCGGCCAGATGGGAATGTCCTTGTGGCGAAATCCCGCGCCGAAAATAACCTGCGCGAAAATGACGCCCGCATTCAAGAGCGCCAGAAAGTGAATCGAAGGGGAGCCGCGATCGGCGAGAAGGGGCCGGTCCGAAACCCACCACCGGCTGGTAAAGAGGGCGATACCCACAACCGTGCCGAAGAAAATCTGAGCAAGGCAGGCGTGGGCAACGGGCATGCCGTAATGCAGATTGAGTAGAACGGTCAGGCCGCCAAGCACACCCTGCGCGATGACGGCTCCGACAGCGGCAAAGCTGAGCCAGCGCACCCAACGGCGTTCTTCAACACGCCAGGCCCAAATGGCGAGGACAATCGTCAACATGCCCACGGCGGCGGCGATGACGCGATGCGTGTGCTCGTAGCGAATTCCGCCGACCATCGGCGGAGTCAGCGTGCCATAGGATAGCGGCCAATCGGGAACGGAAAGCGCAGCGTCATTGGAAGTCACGAGCGCGCCGGCGATAAGGAGCAAGAACGTGCACGCTGCAAGAAATAAGGCATAGCGGTGCAGGCCGGGATGATAACTGGCTGACATGGCGGTCTGACTCAAGCGGCTGATTATAGCCCAAGGGCGCGGGGCGCGCGCCCTTGGACCGAGGATTCAGCGGATCACGGGTTCTAGGTTGCAGGCTTGAAGGTGAACGAAACGGTTTTAGCTTCCTTCGCGCCGATGGTCACGGTC
>JBGOWC010000132.1:0-5937 GCA_041478415.1 Terriglobia bacterium | reverse complement strand
CCTTCGATGGAGCTGAGCAGGGCGCGGCGAAGCCCGTTACCGACGGTGGTGCCCCAGCCGCGCTCAAAGGGCTGGGCGGAAAAACGCCCGTACTTCTCGGTGAGCGATTCGAGTTCAGCGGCGAGACGCTTTGGTTTCTGAAAACCTTTCCACATCGTTGCCTTCCTTTCGGTCCGAGCAAATCGGACCCAAATCCTTTTACTTGTGACCCCGACCCGGCCGGGGTCAACGGCGCGGCGCGCCGGTTCTACTTCGAATACAGCTCGACGATGAGCTGCTCGGTGATCGGCGGCGTCTGGACGTCATCGCGCTTCGGAAACGCAACGACGCGGGCCTTGAAATGATCGCGGTCGAGCTCGAGCCAGGGCACGGTATTCTGGCTCTGGGCGACGTTGCGCGCCTCGAGGACCATCGCGTTCTGGTGCATCTTTTCCTTGATGGTGAGCTCGTCGCCGACGCTGACCAGGTACGACGGAATGTTTACCTTGCGCCCACCGACGCGGACGTGCCCGTGCAGGACGAGCTGACGCGCCTGCGAGCGCGAAGAGGCAAGCCCCGCGCGCCACACCGCGTTGTCCAGCCGCCGCTCGAGCATGACGATCAGGTTTTCGCCCGTCGGACCCTTGGCGCGCTCCGCCTTTTCAAAATACGTGCGGAATTGGCGCTCGAGCAGGCCGTAGGTGCGCTTCACCTTCTGCTTCTCGCGCAACTGGAGGCCGTAGCCCGCAACCTTTGGGCGCCGCGACTGCCCGTGCTGTCCCGGAACGAAGTTGCGCTTCTCAATCGCGCACTTCTCCGTGAAGCACCGCAGGCCTTTCAAAAAAAGCTTCTGCCCTTCCCGGCGGCACAGGCGGCAGACTGCATCACGATGTCTCGCCAACTTCTTTCTCCTTCCCAGAAACTCCTGGAACTCTTCTCGACTGGACAGGCACTCTGCCCGGCCTTTTAATCCTCAGACGCGGCGGCGCTTGGGCGGCCGGCAACCGTTGTGCGGGATCGGCGTCACATCACGGATCAAGATGATGTGCAATCCCGCGGCAGCCAGCGCGCGCACGGCCGATTCCCGGCCCGAGCCCGGCCCTTTCATGCGAACCTCGACGCTCTTCATACCGTACTGGTCGCGCGCCACGCCGGCGGCGCTGAGCGAGGCTTGCTGCGCGGCGTACGGCGTGCCCTTACGCGACCCCTTGAAGCCGATGGCCACCGACGAGGACCAGCAGACCACCCGCCCGTCCGGATCGGTGATGGTGATCTGCGTGTTGTTGAAGGTGGCCTGAATGTGGACGAGGCCGTGCGGCACAACGCGCCGCTCGCGCTTCTTCTTGAACTCTTTCTTGCGCTTTGCCGCGGGCTTTACCGGCGCCCCGGTGTCCGGTGCCGCGCCCTTCTGTTCCTTTGCCACGATTCACTCCGTTTCAGGTTTCGACGATTCTGAATTCTCCGCCAAGCGGGGGCGCAGCCCGCCACGGCGGGCGCCCCTCCAAGCAAAACTTTTGCTAGCCCTTCTTGCCGACGACCTTCTTCTTTGCCGCGACTGCGCCGCGCCGCGGGCCCTTTCGAGTGCGGGCGTTCGTGTGCGTGCGCTGGCCGCGGACCGGCAGATTGCGCCGGTGGCGGATGCCGCGGTAACACTGAATTTCAATGAGCCGCCGGATGTTCATCTGGATCTCCTTGCGGAGATCGCCTTCCACGCGGCCTTCCTGCTCGATGGCCTGGCGGAGGTGGTTCACTTCCTCCTCGGTGAGGTCGCGCACCTTCTTCGTGTGCTCGACACCCGCCTTCGCGCAGAGATCCTTCGCGCGCTCCTGGCCGATGCCGTAGATGGCCGTGAGTCCGACCCAAATCCGCTTCTGGGGCGGCAGATCCACACCTGCAATGCGTGCCATGCTTTCTCCTTAGCCCTGACGCTGCTTATGCTTCGGGTTGGTGCAGATGACCCGCACGACTCCGCGGCGGTGAATCACCTTGCACTTATCGCAAATTTTCTTAACCGACGACCGCACTTTCATTTCGAGACTCCGATCTTCAACCGATTCCCCGGCAAGGTACGCCTCGGGATGACGCACAAAGTTCGCGCGTCACTTATAACGATAGACGATCCGGCCGCGCGTCAAATCGTAGGGCGATAATTCCACCGCGACCTTGTCTCCCGCCAGGATGCGGATGAAATTCTTTCTCATCTTCCCCGAGACATGGGCCAGAACCCGGTGCTTGTTCTCCAACTCGACACGGAACATGGCATTCGGCAGCGGCTCGACCACCGTGGCCATCACTTCGATGGCGTCCTCTTTCGTATTGCCGGAGTCGCCCTTCTTCTTATCTTCCCGGATGTGCCGTTTCGCCATACGCTCCTGTTTGACCTACCACGACGGGCCGCTGACTTCGCGCGGCCGCGTCAAGATCCACGGGCCATTCGACGTCACGGCCACGGTGTGCTCGAAATGGGCCGAGGGACTGTTGTCGGCGGTTTCCGCCGTCCACTCGTCCCGCATGCGCACTTCCGGCCGACCCGCATTCACCATCGGCTCGACCGCGATGACCATGCCTTCCTGCAGCCGCGCGCCGCGCCCGGGGTCGCCGTAGTTCGGGAGACTGGGCTCGTCGTGCATCCTGGTTCCGATGCCGTGCCCGACAAATTCCCGCACCACCGTAAAACCGTTCTCCTCGACCCAACTCTGCACCGCGTGCCCGACGTCACCGAGGCGATTACCCGCGCGCATCTTGTCAATGGCGCGGTCCAGCGCTTCCCTGGTCACATCGAGCAGCTTGCGCATCTCCGGCCGGACCGGGCCGACGGGAACGGTCACCGCCGAATCCGCGTAGTACCCGTCCACCTGCATCCCGAAATCAATCGAGACGATGTCTCCCTCGCGCAGCTTGCGCTTCGCGGACGGGATGCCGTGAACAATCTCGCTGTTCACCGACGTGCACAGCGAGCACGGATAGCCGCGATAACCCTTGAACGCCGGCTTGCCGGGTTTGCCGGCGATGCGCTCCTCGGCAAACTTCTCGAGGTCCATCGTCGTGATGCCGGGCTGCACAATCTCCCGCAGCGCGGTCAGCACGTCCCATACAGCCAGGCCCGCGCGGTGCATCTTTTCCAACTCTTCCGAGCTCCGCAAAAGAATCGCCATTTTCGTTCATGGTGACCCCGATCCAGCCGGGGTCAAACTCTCACCGCGCCTTGCGCAAGATCTCCATTATGCGGCGCGAAACCTCTTCAAACGAGGCCGCGCCGTCCACTTCCGCGAGCACGCCCTGCTGCCGGTAGTAGGCCACCAGCGGCGCGGTCTGCTCGTCGTAGGCCTTCAGCCGCGGGCCGATCACTTCTTCACGGTCGTCGTAGCGCTGTTCCAGCTCGCCGCCGTGATGGTCGCACCGGCCCTGCACTTTCGGCGGGCGCTCATAGATATTATAAATCTCACCGCCCACCTTGCACATGCGCCGCCCGGTCAGGCGCCGCAAAAGCAGCGGGCGATCGAGCGCCAGGTGCAGCACAATCGGCTTGCCGAACCCGTCTTGCTTGAGCAGCGTGCCAAGCGCTTCCGCCTGCGCCTCGGTCCGCGGAAAACCGTCCAGCACGAAACCGTGCGCGCAATCCGGCCGCTTAATCCGCTCTCTGACCATGCCGAGCACGATTGCATCCGGCACCAGCTCGCCGCGATCCATGACGGGCTTCGCCTGCAAACCGAGCGGCGTGCCTTTTCCGACGTGCTCGCGAAACATGTCGCCCGTCGAGAGGTGCGGCGCGCCATAATGCCGCGCCAGTACCTTTGCCTGCGTGCCTTTCCCGGCCCCCGGGGGTCCGACAAAGATCACCGCATGGCCGAGCTTCTTACTGGGCCGTTCGGCTGGCGTCACTCCGCTCGACTCCCTTAGCGCCGGCCGCGCAAGCGACGTCCCTTTGGCGCGAAACCATCGTAATTGCGCATGACGAGCTGCGCTTCCAACTGCTGGACCGTATCCATGGCCACGCCGACGACGATCAGCAGGGACGTGCCGCCAAAATAAAAAGTCACTTGAAGCCCTTCCAAAATGAAGCGGGGGAAGTGCGCGTCAATCCAGGCGCCAATCATCGGAAGGTGCTGGAGCCGTATGCCGGCGATCATCCATTCCGGAATCAAGCAGACCAGCGCGAGGTAAACCGCGCCGATGAACGTCAGGCGCTTCAAAATCCGGCTGATGTGCTCGGAGGTGTTGCGCCCCGGCCGGATTCCCGGGATGAATCCGCCGTTTTTGCGCATGTTGTCCGCGAGCTCGGTCGGATTGAAGACGATGCCGACATAGAAGAACGCGAACAGGAGAATCAGCGTCACGTAGATCAGCGTGTAGAGCGGCTCGCCCCACTTGAGCTTGTCGGCGATGCCCTGCACAAATTGATACTTCCGCTGCAAGAGCAGCGCGGCGGTCGCCGGAAACGCCAGGAGCGAGCTGGCGAAAATCGGCGGAATCACGCCGCCGGAATTGACGCGCAGCGGCAGATAGGTCATCTGTCCGCCGAGAACCTTGCGCCCGACGACGCGCTTGGCGTACTGCACGGGAATACGCCGCTGGCCGCCTTCGACGAAGATGATGAAGGCGACAACGGCGATCATGAGCACGATGAGCAGGATCAATCCCAGGACAGAGAACTGGCCGGTCTTGGCCTTTTCGTAAAGATCGATGATTCCGTTGGGCAGGCCGACGACGATGCCCACGAAAATAATCAGGGACATCCCGTTGCCGATGCCGCGTTCGGTAATCTGCTCGCCGAGCCACATGATGAACGCCGAACCCGTCGTCAGCGTCAGGATGGTCATGAGCGTGAAACCGAAGCCCGGGTGATACACGAGCGACTGGCCATTCAGGCTCTGCGCCTGCAGCGTCGAGGAAATCGTGGTGGATTGGATGACGCTGAGAACGATGGTCAGATAGCGCGTGTACTGGGTGATCTTCCTCCGGCCGAGCTCGCCTTCCTTCTGCAGCCGCTCGAGGTACGGGAACACGACGGTGAGCAACTGAAGGATGATGGACGAGGTGATGTACGGCATGATGCCCAGCGCGAAAATCGTCATGCGCCGGAAATTTCCGCCGCTGAAGAGATTGAAAATGCCCAGGACCGAATCCTGGCCGCGGCTGAAAAGCTCTTCGAGAACGGCCGTGTTGATTCCGGGCGTGGGAATGTGCGCGCCGACGCGGTAGACCGCCAGCAGGGCCAGCGTAAACAGCAGCCGCTTCCGCAGATCTTCGATGCGGAAGAGATTCCCCAGCGCTTGGATGAAGCGGTTCATGCGTAGCCCTAGGCGACAACCTCAATCGTTCCGCCCGCGGCGGTAATCTTTTCCTTGGCCGACGCGCTGAACGCGTGCGCGTGGACGACCAACTTCGTCTTGAGATCGCCATCGCCGAGAATTTTCACAAGGTCGCGGGCGCGGCGCACAAAACCATGCGCGAGGAGCAACTCCGGCGTCACCGTGTCTCCAGCGGAGAAGGCGTTGAGCTGCTCGACGTTCACGATCGAAAACACCTTGCCGAACGGATTGTGAAAGCCGCGCTTCGGCATGCGGCGATGCAGCGGCATCTGGCCGCCTTCGAAACCCCGCCGGCGTGAATAGCCCGCGCGCGACTTCTGCCCTTTGTTGCCCGCGCCGCAGGTTTTTCCCAGCTTCGAGCCCATGCCGCGGCCCACGCGCACCTTGCGTTTGCGCGAGCCTTTGGGCGGCCTCAGATTGGAAAGGCTGACCGTCTTGCGGCCGCCAGAATCCTTGTTCGCCATTCCCCGCTCCCTATCCAACCACTTCGACCAGGTGCCGGACTTTGTGAATCATTCCGCGCACCGAGGGCGTGTCCTGCCGCTCGACAACCTGATGCAAGCGCCGCAGACCGAGGCCGCGGACGGTGTCCCGAATGTCATCGGTGCAGCCGATAAAACTGCGCACCCACTTGACCTTGACCGTT
>JBGOWC010000266.1:0-3725 GCA_041478415.1 Terriglobia bacterium | reverse complement strand
GTAGAGCGTGTCCGCGGCCGCAGGCCTGCCATCCGCAAGATCGGCCGCGCCAAACCCGCCGCTCCACAGCAGTTCCTGGTCGTGGACGATGGCCACGGAGATCCCCGGAATCTGGTCGTACGCGTGCTCCCCTTCGAGCCACGCGCGTGCCAGTTCCAGCGCCGTGGCCACCCGCGGATCTTCCTTGACCGCCTTGACGGATTGTCCCGGCGCGGATTGCGCCAGAAAGAAAACCAGGACCAGGAGCACGCTCATCGTTCGGCGCAGTCGCATACTCACCTCGATGGATGGAATTCGCTTTTGTTCGCTGGGCGCGAGCTTGCGCCGGCTGCAAGCAGCGGCACTACGCGTAGATCCCGCGCAGCCGCAGCGCGGTGGCGACGCGATCGATCGCCAGCATGTACGCCGCGATGCGGTTGTTGACCTTGTGTGCTTCGGCGTAGCGCACAACTTCGTCGAAGGCGTTGTCCATGACGTCCTGCAACCGCTCGTTGACTTCGCTCTCACGCCAGAAGAAGCCCTGGCGGTCCTGCACCCATTCGAAATAGCTGACCGTGACGCCGCCGGCGTTGCCGAGAATGTCCGGCACGGTGAAGATGCCCTTGCTGTCGATGATGGTGTCGGCCTGCCAGGTGGTGGGGCCGTTGGCGCCTTCGCAGAGGATGCGCGCCTGGACCTGCGCGGCATTTTTCTCCGTGATCTGGTTTTCGATGGCCGCGGGAATGACGATGTCGCACTTCTGAAAGAGGATCTCGCGCGAGGTCATCTTCGTGCCCCCGGCGGGAAAATCCTGCAGCGGCTTCTTCTGCGTATGCACCCAGTCAATCACTTTGCCGACGTCGAAGCCTTTTTCATTGTAGAGACCGCCGCCGATGTCGGCGAGGCCGATGATCTTGTAGCCGGCCTGGTGCATGAGCAGCGCGGCAAGCGAGCCCACGTTGCCGAATCCCTGCACCGCCACACGGCAGCCCTCGCGCTTGATGCCGAGCTTGGCGAGCGCTTTGTTGCAGCACATCATGATGCCGCGGCCGGTAGCTTCGCGGCGGCCGCGCGACCCGCCGAGCTCGATGGGCTTGCCGGTGACGACGGCGGTGGTGGCCTGATGGACGTGCATCGAGTAGGTGTCCATCACCCAGGCCATGGTTTGTTCGTTTGTGCCGACGTCCGGTGCGGGAACATCTTTCTCCGGCCCGAGCCAGTCGCTCAGCTCCGCGGTGTACCGGCGGGTGATGCGCTCGAGCTCGCCGCGCGAGAGTTTGCGCGGATCGCAGACAACGCCGCCCTTGGCGCCGCCGAAGGGAATGTTCACGACGGCGCACTTCCACGTCATCCACGTGGCCAGCGCGCGTACTTCATCAAGCGTAACATCGGGAGTAAATCGAATGCCGCCCTTGCCCGGGCCGCGAATGGTCGAGTGCAAAACGCGATAGCCGGTGAAGACCTCGAGCTGGCCGCTGTCCATCCCGATGGGAATATAAAGAGTGATTTCCTTGCTCGGATATTTCAGATACTTGTAAAGGCCCTGCTCGAGACCCAGCTTTTGCGCAGCGACCTCGAAGCGCGCTTCCGCATTCTGATAAACATTCATTTCCTCGGGTGCAGGCGGGTGCGGCATGGAGCGATCTCCTTCGTCTGTGCGCGACGGCCTGTGTCCTGGCGCAGGCTGGGTGCTGAGGCCAATCGGGCGTGGCGTGCGCCGCTTCCGCAGGCAGCCGGTCCCGCTTAGCCGGGCCGCCAGTATACGAACCTGACCCATGGCCTGCAAGCTGCCGCCATCCGAACAGGCAGCGAACACGGCGCCGCGCGGTCACACCCCGGTTGTCCGGGGAATGAAGGTTTGGAAAATAATTCGGGAGGCGGAGCTACTGGAGACGAAACTGGATTTTGACCGTGAGGTGCATCGGAACGGCCTTGTCGTTCAGAATCGCTGGTTCGTATTTCCATTGGCGCAGCGCGTCCATCGCGGCCTGCTGGAGCAGCGGATGCCCGGTAATGACCTTCATCGAGTTGACGCGCCCGTTGACCTCGATCAGCGCATCAATCGTCACGACACCGCCGATGCGCTGGCTGCGGGCAAGTTGTGGATAGGCCGGAGCCACGGAGGAAATGAGGCGAGCTGGCTTGATTTCTCCACCTACCGGCACGTCCGCCTTCGGCGCAGCCGGCCCCGTTGTGTGTGAAGCAACAAGCCCGGCGGCCTCGCTCTCAACCGGAGCCGACGGCATGTTCCCGAGATTGATGTCCGTTTCCGGCCCGCCCGCGCGTTCCGTGTTGCGCGAAACGACAGGTCTGGACATTCGAATCTGCGGAAGCGCGGTCTTCTTCGCCAGGTTTTCCGCGGGAACGGCCAGGGGCACTGTGGTTGTCGCGGAAGGTTGTCCCGGCTTCACGCCAGAGGGTGCGACCGGCGGATTCTTCGCGGCGGAATTCGCGAGTGTCACGGTGACGGAAGCGGGCGTGGAAACGGCCGGCGCAAGCGGCTGGGGGGTATTGTTTGCCGCGGAAGATAGCCGTCCTGCGGGAGGCTGCGCAACGGAGTTCGCGGGCCTGGAAGGAGTCACCACGGAAGCCGCAAGCGATCCATTCGCGCGTGAATTCTGGCGCAGGTACCGGGCGCCACCGGCGACACTTACGAGAACCAGGGCGGCAATGCAGCCATAGAGAAGACCGCTGCTCGAGCTTTTCTTCCCCGTTTCAACGGCCTCTTCTTGTTCAAACGTGAAGCGCTCGCCAAAAGACGGGACTTCACGCTTGGCGGGAGCGGCAGAGATCGCGGCGGCGGGGAGTGATTCCTCCGCCTGCATCGCGGCGTCGGCGGGCTCGTGATGCTGCTTCGGGGCCTCCGCGACGGGGCTGGAACGCGCATTCTCGAGCAAGCTCGTTAGCGGGTTCGCCGCTTGAGGAGGATGGTACGCGGAACGCGTGGGCGTGTTCAGACCGCTATACGCCGCCGGGGTCAGCCAAGCCGGCACGGGAACTTCTTCGTCCTTCCCCAGGAGGGACGGAGAACTCGAAGCATAAGAAGACGGTTTTCTTTCGGGAGTGATGGCCGCCGGTGGAAGCGGAGAAGGCGCCACCGTTTTCGCGGCGGGTTGTGAAGGAACTTCCTCCGGCTTGAGCGTTGCCGGCAAGGACGGCGCCGCCGCGGTCTGATCGTGCTTGCCGTCCTTCTTCAAGTGCCTGAGAATTTCGTCGAGCGACGCAACGGGAGCCGCGGACGATTCGCTCGCGGCTTCCGCGGACTTGGACGGAGCGTCGGGAGAGGGCCGGCTTGCCGGCGGATTCACCTGCGGCGGCGCTGCCGGTGGAGGCGGAAGCGTCACTTTAGGCAGGGGCGGCGCCGGCTTGATGTCCGATGCGCGCGGCAGATCCACGACCGAAACGTTACCGAAGGGGAGCGGCGTCACAATGTTTGGAATGGGAACCGGAGCGAGCACGGACCTGGTTTCCGCAACACGCGGCGCGATGGGTGGCGTGGCTTGCGTCCGAACCGCGGAAACTTCAGGCCCCGGCACATTGCTAGAAGCGGGCGGCGTTGCGCCGCTATGTTCCGGCGCCGGCGTTCCGTGGCCCAGGCGATCGCCGGGAAAGCGCATGCCCCAGAAACCGACGACGGGCTCCGTGAACTCCAGCTCGACGTATCCGCTGACGCTGCGGTAGTTCTTCGATTTGACGACCTGGCAGACAATTTCTTTTTTGGTCCGCTCGTTGGTAAGAAAGAGGAG
>JBGOWC010000277.1:0-3553 GCA_041478415.1 Terriglobia bacterium | reverse complement strand
GCGCGCGTCCGCCGCCGCCCCGGGTGGCCGCGAGGGGCGGGGGCGTCAACTAGCGTTTCCTGATGGATCGGCACATTTCCCCTGGTCTTCGAGTAGAATCCTGCACTCGGGTGCAAAGCTGCTCCGGAAAGGGTTTTTCTCCGCTCAGATGGCGAAACGAAAACTGATTCCCTTCATTGGCGCAGTTCTCTTCGCAGCGGTGCTTCCGCTGCTCTCGCGCGAGCTGCGGCAGGCGGCTCCGGCGGCGAAAGAGGTGACACAGAAGGATGTGGCCGTGGCAATGCGCGACGGCGTCATTCTCCGCGCCGATGTCCTCCTGCCCCGTGCGGAGGGGCGCTTCCCCGTCCTGGTCTATCGGACGCCGTACGGGAAGGACCGCGCGCTCACCGGGTACAAGAGTTTTTCGAAAGCGGTCGAGCGCGGGTACGCCGTGGTGGTGCAGGACGTTCGCGGGCGGTACGCCTCCGACGGCGAATTCGTGCCGTATCAGAACGAAGGGCGCGACGGCTACGACACGATCGAGTGGGCGGCGAAGCAGCCGTGGTCGGATGGAAACGTGGGGACGTTTGGGCTGTCGTACCCGGGCGCGGTGCAGTGGCTCGCGGCGGTGGAAAATCCTCCGCACCTCAAGGCGATGGTACCCGCGATGACGTTCGCGACGCCGCACAATTTTTTCTACTTCGGCGGTGTATTCGATGGCTCGTGGCTCGACTGGATCTGGATGAACATTGCGCCGGACGCTCGCCGCCGCAAGAAACTTCCCGGCCCGCAGACCGGCCAAGAAGCACGAGCGGCGTGGAAAGAAAACGAAGAGCGCATGCGAAACTTTTTGCCCCTGCGCGACCTGCCGGAGCTGAAGCAGGCGGCGCCGTTCTACTACGAATGGCTGGCGCATCCGCCGGCGGATCCGTGGTGGGACTGGGCGGAGCTTCGCGGCAAGTACGATCACACGCAGGCCGCGGTGCTGAATTTTTCGGGATGGTATGACGAAGCGTACGGGCCGGATGGCGCGACGACGAACTTCAACGGGCTTTTCGCGGCGCGGCGCGGAGAGAAAGATTCGCGCACGCGCACAGTGATCGGCCCCTGGACGCACGGTGGGCAGGAAAATACCAAGGCCGGAGAGCGCGACTTTGGCCCGACCGCAGCCATTGATTACGACGAGCTGATTCTGCGCTGGATGGATCACTATCTGCGCGGGATCGCAAACGGAGTGGAAAAAGAGAAACCGGTTCGTTTATTCGTCATGGGAGAGAATGTCTGGCGTGACGAAGAGGCATGGCCGCTGGCGCGGGCGCGTTCGCACTCGTTCTACCTCCAAGCGGATTCCGTGGATGCTCGCACGGGCGCGCTGAGCAAAAATGAGGCGCGCTCGGAGGCGAGTTTCAGCGAATTTCGGTCGGACCCGGCGCATCCGCTCACGGATCCGACGCCTGGTTATGGAGGGCACGACTACCGCGTGTTCACGGGGCGCGAAGACGTTCTCGTATTCGAAACCGAGCCGCTGAAAGCGGACACGGAAGTGACCGGCCCAATTCGCGCGGAAATCTATCTATCGGCGGACGTGCGCGATGTGGATTTGTGGGTGCGCGTGCTGGACGTTGCGCCGGACGGAGCGGCGTGGAATTTGATGAGCCCGGGCCTCGACGTGCTGCGCGCGAGCTACCGCAATCACAAACGTGAGCCGGAGTTGCTCACTCCTGGCAAGGTGTACCGGCTCGAAGTCGGTCCGATGCCGGTGAGCAATCTTTTTCGAGCGGGTCACCGCATCCGAGTCCAGATTTCTGGCGCGTTCTATCCCCACTTTTCGGTCAACCTGCAGACGGGCGATTCCGAGGCGACGTCTTCAAAGATGCAAGCGGGCCGCATCCGCGTTTATCATGATGCGCGGCATCGCTCGCGAATCGTGTTGCCAGTCGTCCCACGCGAATGAACAAGGCACAAGGAACATGGCCTGCGCGGTAATTCGCGGATTCTGGTAGAGTCCGCCTGCGATTGCTCCTGTCATGACCCCTCAAAGCAAACACGCCTCAATGGCGAGCAGACTGACGCCCAACCAGATTCGCGGTTTTTGGGCTTCTTGGGGAGGGTGGGCGCTCGACGGAATGGATTCTTTCATTTACGCGCTGGTGCTGGTGCCATCCCTGCGCGAACTGCTTCCCCGCTCCGGCATTGAGGCGACGCCAGCCAACATCGGCTTCTACGGCGGTCTGCTCTTTGCGCTCTTGCTAGTCGGCTGGGGGCTCGCATTTCTTTGGGGACCCATCGGAGACAGATTTGGCCGTGTGCGCACGCTGATGCTGACGATCGCGTGGTATTCGCTGTTTACTTTTCTGAGTGCGGGCGTGAATCGGGTCTGGCAGTTGGCGGTGCTGCGGCTGCTCGCGGGAATCGGAATCGGGGGCGAATGGGCGATGGGAGGCACGTTCGTCGCGGAAGAGTGGCCCGAAGGGCGCCGCACGGCGGCTGCAGGATGGATGCATACGGGGTATTACGCCGGGATTATCCTTGCGGCCCTGGCAAACTACGGAATTGGCAGCCGCTTCGGCTGGCGCGCTATGTTCGTCGTAGGCGGTTTGCCGGCGCTGCTGATTGCCTGGATTCGCCATGGGGTGAAGGAGCCCGAGCGGTGGCGGGAGAAGCAGAGTGAAGCGCGAGGCTGGGAGTTGCGGAAGCCCTTGGCAGAGCTGTTTTCTGCTCCGTTCCGCCGGCGAACGATTCTCAATTCGCTTTACATGCTCGCTTCGATTGCCGGGTTGTGGGGCGGTACAGTCTACGTTCCAGTTGCGGTGACGACGCTCGCGGAGGCGGCAGGAAGATCGGCCGGGGAGAGCGCACGTTTGGCGTCGTGGGCCTCGATGCTCGTGGCAGCCGCGACGATCCTGGGCTGCTTGATGATGCCGCGGCTGGCGGAACGATTAGGAAGGCGCGGCGCCCTGGCGTTTTTCTTTGCCTTGATGCTGATTTTCATCCCGCTGACGTTTGGAAAAGTGTTCTACCTAGGGACCGGCGCTTTGCCTTGGCTCTTGCCCTGTCTGTTTTTCCTGGGATTGGGCGGCGCCAATTTCGCTGTCTACACGCTGTGGTTGCCGGAGCAGTATCCAACCCAATGCCGGGCGAGCGCGTTCGCATTTTGCACGTCGTTTGCGCGGTTTGGGGGAGCGGGAATCGCGTTTCTCGTCGGCGCGGGCGTGCGCCACTTCGGGACGCTGGGAATTCCCGTTGCGCTGACTTCTCTTGCCTTCGCCGTCGGGCTCTTACTGGTGCCATTCGGCGAGGAGACTCGGGGGCAAACACTGCCCGCTTGAGTCCTCGGCGGCCTGATTCGGCCTTCCGGATCGCTTCCCCGCGATGCTTGACCGCTCCGCTCGGATCTGCCGCTGGCAAACTCGGCTATTCGATGATTCCGAAAGTGTAGAGCTTGCCGGACTGCATGGAGCCGCCCTGGACGGTTTGGCCGCTGGTGCCGCCGCCGACTGCGCCGACCGCGCCTGACCCCGGCGGTAGAATCCCGTACTCGCCCTTTTTCAGGCCGGTGAGAATGATCTTGTAG
>JBGOWC010000194.1:0-4720 GCA_041478415.1 Terriglobia bacterium | reverse complement strand
CGGGCAGATAGTTCAAACCCCATGCGTTCGAATCTGTCCTGCAAGGTTCTGGGAAACGGGTTCCAGTCCCGAAGCTTCGGGACGAGTCCTGGGCGGCTCACCATCTGTTTCAACGCATTACCTTGGGCCTACCGCCAAAAACCAAATCATAGTATGAAGTAGCCATGAAAAAAGATGTCGAGTTGCTTGCTTCGTATTGGACGATTGCGGGAGGAGCTCTTCCCCATACGGACAGGGAATATAGTCCCTTCGACTTCAAGGACCGCGTGGAAGCCGCGGCGAAAGCCGGCTTCAAAGGCATCGGAATATGGCACGCGGACCTGGCTCATGTTCTTGAGCGCAGAAGTCTGCAGGAGATGAAGCAAATCCTCGACGACAATGGGATGAAGCATCTCGAGCTGGAATTCCTGACCGACTGGTTTCTGGGCGGCGAGAGAAAGAAACAGTCCGATATCATGAAAAAGAACCTGATGACAGCGGCCGAGGTGCTACAGGCAAGGCACATCAAGGTTGGCGACTTTTTCCACGAGAAATACTCGATGCCGCGCGTCATTGAGGCATTCGCCGCGCTTTGCGCGGAGGCAGCGGACCATGGGACGAAGGTTGGGTTCGAGCTGATGCCCTTTGGGATGATTGACACGCTCAAGGACGCGCTAGCGATGGTCGAGGGCGCGGGTGCAAGAAACGGCGGAATCGCATTCGACCTGTGGCACACGGTGAAGCTGGGCATTCCGTACGAGGAAGTGGGGCGCGTTCGGGCGCAGTATCTTATGAGCGTCGAGCTCAACGACGGAACGTTCAAGGCGCCGTGGAGCCTTCATGAAGACACGGTGAACCACAGAAGGCTGTGCGGCGAGGGAGAGTTCGATATTCCAGGTTTCATCGCTTGCGTGCAGAAGGCGGGCTACCAGGGGCCCTTCGGGATTGAAGTTCTCTCCCAGGAACTGCGCCAATGGCCGCTGGAGAAACTGACCAGGCGGTCGTTCAACACCACGATGGAGCAATTCCGCGGCTAGACTCTCACGCGCGTTAGCAGCGGGCGGACCGCTGGGCACTTCCGGACTAAACGAGAGAAGGGGGACCAAGATCATGGCTGCAAAATACCGAGCCGACCACATCGGAAGCTTTCTGCGGCCGGCTGAATTGCTCGAGGCGCGGCGCAATGCGGCGGCGGATCCAGAACGCCTCCGGGCGCTCGAGGATCGCCACGTCCAGCGCGTGCTCGACAAGCAGATGGAGCTGGGGTTCGAGGTTTTCACGGACGGAGAGCTGCGCCGGCGAAATTTCATGAGCGACTTTACTGACGCGGTCGAAGGCTTCGACATGGGCGAGGGGGTTGCGCGCACTTGGGAGGCTGGACAGGCGAAAGCTGCGCCGGTGAGCAGCGTGACGGGCATCGTAACGGCGAAGCTGCGGCAGGTACGGCGGCTGACCGGACACGAGCTGACTTTCATGAAGGAGCATTGTTCCGGCGCGATCAAGATGACGCTGCCGAGCGCGACGCAGTTCCCGGCGATCTCCTTCAAGCGCGGCGCTACCGACAAAGTCTACAAGGATCATTCCGCGCTGCTGTGGGATATCGTCGAGATCATGAAGACGGATCTGGCAAAACTCTCGACCGAAGGAGTGAAATACATCCAGATAGACGCGCCGCGGTACAGCTACTACATGGACCCGAAATGGCGCGAGTGGATCCGCACGGAGATGCGGGTGGATCCCGATGCCGCGCTCGACGACGCCATCCGCGCCGACAATGCCTGCTTCGAGGCGGCGCGCCGGCCGGGCGTCACACTCGGCATTCACCTCTGCCGGGGCAACAATCGCAGCCACTGGTACGCCGAGGGCGGCTACGACGCCATTGCCGAAAAATTGTTCGGAAGTTTGGCAGTGGATCGCTTTCTGCTCGAATACGACGACGAGCGCTCCGGGACGTTTGAGCCGCTCCGGTTCATTCCACGCGACAAGACCGTGGTGCTGGGGCTGGTCAGCTCGAAGCAGCCGAAACTTGAAAGCGCCGATGTATTGGTGCAGCGAATCAAGGAGGCGTCCCGCTACGTTCCCATGGAAAACCTCGCGCTGAGCCCGCAGTGCGGCTTCGCCTCGACGATGGAGGGGAATTTGATTACGGAAGACGACCAGTGGGCCAAGCTGCGGCTGGTGATGGAAACGGCTCGCCGCGTGTGGGGCTGAGCGACGTCCTAAAGCGGCGCTGACGATTCAGCGTTTGGCGGCGGCGTCCATCTCCGCGAAAACTTCATCCGCAATGTGGAACGCCGAATTCGCAGCCGGAAGGCCGCAGTAAATGGCCGCCTGCAGCAGAACTTCCTTGATCTCCGCGCGCGTGACGCCGCAATTGGACGCGGCGCGGACGTGCATCCGGAATTCATCGTTCCGGTTGAGCGCCACCATCATGGCGAGCGTCAAGAGGCTTCGCGTCTGCCGCGGCAATCCGGGTCTCGTCCAGATCTCGCCCCAGCCATACCGCGTGATCAGATCCTGAAACGCTTCGTTAAACTCATTGCGATTCTTCAACGAGCGATCCACGTGCGCATCGCCCAAAACGGCCCGCCGCACGGACATGCCCTGCTCGTACCGTTCGCGGTCGTCCATCGGAGATCCTCCTCAGGCGGATAAAAAGCGGATGAGTGTTGCCGTGAACTGCTCCGGAGCCTCCACGTTCGACAAGTGCGCCGCCGCAAGCTCCGCGCACTGCGCACCCGGAATACGCTCGGCGAGGAACCGGCCGTCAGCGGGAGGAGTTGCGGGATCCTTCGCACCCGTGATCACGAGCGTCGGCACGCGGATCGCCGAAATCGTCGCGCGCTCATCCGTGTCCCGGATCGCCGCGCAGCACGCCATATATCCTTCCGAGGGAGAGTTCTCGATCATCCGCTGCGCCGACGCCACGACTTCCGGAGAGCCGGCGCGAAACTCCGGCGTAAACCAGCGCTCGGCCACGCCGGCCGCGACGGTTTTCATGCCGCCCTTGCGGACATTCTCGATGCGCGTGTTCCACGCCTCCGTTGTGCCGATCTTCGCCGCCGTGTTGCAGAGCACCAGCTTGCCGAGCCGCTCCGCGGCGTGCCGGGCGAGCCACATTCCAGTCACTCCTCCCAGAGAGAGTCCGCAGAAGTGCACCCGCTCGATACGCAACGCATCGAGCAGCCGGAGGACGTCCCGGGCGAGCTGCTCGATGGTGTAGGGGCCGGATGTGACGGCGGTCTGGCCATGTCCGCGCGTGTCGTACCGCAGCACGCGAAAGTTTTTATCGAGCGCGGGGAGTTGCGAGTCCCACATGGAAAAGTTTGTACCAAGCGAATTGGAGAGAACCACGACGGGCGCGTTTGGCACACCCGTCAGCGCGTAATGCATGCGCAAATCACCGGCTTCGACGAAGGGCATGATGCTTACTCGCTTTCGCGGGCCGTTTTGGGCCGAAGGGAAGAATGAGCGCTGAGCACACGGTCCATCAGATTCTCCGCCACACCGAGGTACTGCCGCGGATCGAACAGCCGGTCGAAATCCTTTTTCGTCAGATGCTCTGCCACCGCGGCGTCTTCCGCGAGGACATCGCGCAAGTGCCGCTTGTCCGCCCGCGCCCGCTTGCACGCTGCCTCGGCGAGATCGTGCGCCGCCATCCGTCCCATCGCGCCGCCCAGCGCCATCTGGACGGCTTCCGCGAAAATCAGTCCGTGCGTCACGTCAAGATTTTCCGTCATCTTCGAAGTGTCAATCTCCAGCCCTGGGATTGTCTCTGTCAGACGATGCAGGGCGCCCGCGGCCAACCCGATGATCTCCGGCAATGTTTCCCATTCGGCATGCCAGCCGCCCAAGCCGCGCTCCTGTTCCTGCACCATAGCGCTGAGCATCGTGCTCACAAGTCCCGGCAGGCGCGTCGCGGCCGCGAGCACCACTGCGCACGAGACCGGGTTTCGCTTGTGCGGCATCGTGGAGGAGCCGCCGCGGGCGTCACCCGCCGGCTCGAACACTTCCGCAACCTCGGTCTGCGCATGCAGCGAGATATCGCGCGCGATCTTTCCCAGCGTGCCGGTGCAAAGCCCGAGCATCGTGGCGACCTCAGCGAGACGGTCCCGGTGAGCGTGCCACGGCACATCCGGCACGCCGAGGTGGAGTTCTTCACCGAGCGCACCGGCTACTTCCATCCCTTTGCTTCCGAGTGCGGCGAGCGTTCCGACAGCTCCGCCAAATTGCACGACGAGCGTTCTGCGCTGCAACTCGCCTAGCCGCACGCGGTGGCGATCCACCGCGTCCAGCCATCCGGCGGCCTTCAACCCGAAGGTGATCGGCAAAGCTTGCTGCATCCAGGTGCGGCCGGTGACGATGGTGGCACGGTGCGCTTTGGTGAGTTGTACCAGCGCGGCGGAGAGGCGTTCCAACTCCGCGGAGATCTGCTCCAGCGCGGGCCGCAACTGCAGGACGAACCCCGTGTCGATCGCGTCCTGGCTCGTGGCGCCCCAATGCACAAACCGCATCGCTTCCGTGTCGTCTTTGCCGACAAGCGCGGTGAGCTGCTTGATGAGCGGGATGGCGGGATTTCCGGCAAGCGCGGTGGCTTTTGCGAGCGCCTGCGTATCGATAAGTTCGGCGCGGCACTTCGCGGCGATGGCAGCGGCTGCGGGGCCGGGGATGACGCCCGTGCGCGCTTCCGCGCGCGCCAGCGCGGCTTCGAAGTCCAGCATGCCCTGCACGCGCGCGCGAT
>JBGOWC010000167.1:0-5234 GCA_041478415.1 Terriglobia bacterium | reverse complement strand
GGAGCGCCAGCCTCCCCAACTTTCAACTGGAACGCAGCGGCGATCTGGCGCCCGCTGGCCACGCCCTGGATGGACCCGTCGCGAGCAATCGAATCGCTGGTCTTGGCCTCCAGGCCAAGCGACTTTGCGGCGGCATCGAGCTTCTCTCCGGCCTTCACCCTGCGGGCGAGCTCTTCGGCTTTGGAGCGGGCCATTGTGGCAGCCATTTCGCGCTTGAGGTCAGACGTCACACGTTCGCGCACCTCATCAAGGGTGCCCTGATGCGCGGGCTGCACTTCCTTGAGCGAGAGAAGGACGTAGCCGCGGTCGGTGCGGACGGGCTGGCTCAGCTCTCCCGTGCGCAGCCGGAAGATCACTTCCTTGATTTCCTGCGAATTTCCGAGTTCCAACAGTGGATCGCTGGCCGCGACCGGACGGGTTTCGGCAACAGTCAGATGGAACTGCTTTGCGAGATCGTCCAGCGAGTTGCGGCTTGATTGCCGCACCGCTGCGGCGATCTGGTCGGATTGTTCCGCCGCTCGCCGATCCGCCTTCTCCAAAACCAGAGGCGAGCGCAGCGAATCCTTCACTTCGTCGAACGGTTTTGTGTGCGCGGTCTCTTTGTCCAAAGCCTTGATGATATGAAAGCCGAACTGCGTCTTCACCAGATCCGAGATTGCGCCCTTCGGCAGGCCGAACGCCGCTTTTTCAAACTCCGGCACGGTCTGCCCCTGCTCGATCCAGCCCAGGTCGCCGCCCTTGTCCTTGGTCGTATCCTCCGAGTATTTCTTTGCAAGGTCTTCGAATTTTCCGCTCTTCTTCGCCTGCTTCAGAACGTCTTCGGCCTTCTTTCGAATTTCATCCACCTCGGCATCCGTCTTGCCGGTGATTCGGAACAGGATGTGTTCAACGTGGACGCGGTTCGGAACCTGGTAGAGCTGGATGCGGGACTGATATAGCAGCTTGAGTTCGTCGTCGGAGACCTGGACGCCCTGGCGAATCTGGTTCAGGTCCACCAAGCCATAGCGCACAACGCGGCGCTCCGGCACCTGGTAACTTGCCTTGTTCTTCTCAAAAGCGGTCCTGACCACGGCGTCATCGGGAGTCAGCTTCGCTTCGAGGTCTTCCGGCTTGATGAAGGCGTAGCCGAGTTTGATCTTCTCATTGCGATAGCGAAATTCATCCAGCAGGTCGGCGGGGCTCGCGCTGATGCCGTCGGTCACCAGGCGGCGGAATTTTTCTTCCAGCAGCCCCTGTCGAACAGCCTCCTCGAACTGCGGCACGCTCATTCCGGTCCGCGACTGCACGTCCGCGGCATACTGGTTCATCCCGACGGAGGTACCCGTATTTGCGTTGGGCACGAACTGCCGAATGCGCTCGGCAATCTCTTCATTTGATACGCGTATGCCGAGCCGCTTGGATTCCAGTTCCAGCTCTTTCTGGAAGACGAGCTGCTTCACGATTTCCCGCGCATAGAGCGCTTCGAGCGGCTTGGGGACCTGGCCGCGCGAGGCGATCTGCGCAAGCTGCGCGCGCACCTCGGCCACGGTGACGGTCTGATCTCCAACCGTGGCGAGGGCATCCGTCGCCGCCTGACCGGTGGCCGGCCCCTGAGGCACAAGGTAGAGCAGCATGCTGACGGCAATCAGCCCGACGAACATGCCGATGAAAATCCGCACCAGGGTTTTCTTGTTTTCAAAGACGCCGGCCATTCGCTGTGTCTCCCGAATGCCTGAACAAACTTAACATTATAGGAGACGGACGGCAGGTACCACAACTTGAAACGCCGGCATGAAGTCCCGCGGGCCGGTGTCTTCGCTGCCCGGGATCGTGTTGTCAAAAAACGATTTTATTCATCTGGCAACTCCGGCACTCGTACAACCGCGAAGACTATTTCGGCGCCGGTTGAAGGGTTATGACCGCCAACTCGGGGCGGCAGAAGAACCGGATCGGAAGGATGGTCATCCCGATTCCGCGGCTGACGTACATCCGCGAGCCATTCCGGGAGAACCACCCTTCGAGATAAGGACCGATTCCCGGCGGCAGCCAGAGGGGCGGGAGAAACGGGATTCGTACCTGTCCCCCATGCGCATGTCCGGCCAGGGCGAGTTCATAGCGCCCCGCGGACTCCGCGAAGAAAATAGGACTGTGGAAGAGTGCGATCCGGTAGGCGCTTGCGGGCACCGGTCGGAGCGCTTGATCCAGATCCACGTGACCATAGGTTGAGTCGTTGAGCCCAATCAGCCAGATGCCCGGCCGAATTTCAGCGCCGCGATTGAGAAGAAAGGACACTTGGCGCCGGCGGTAGAACTCGGGCTCCCCGTCGAGGACATGCCAGTTCTCCCAGTTTCCTCGAACCAGCCAGACTCCGAGTGGCGCATGAAGCTGACCTAGCAGCGCACCTACGTCTTCGTAGTTGCCCGAGGGTGAGAGGCTATCGCCAGTAATTACGATCACGTCCGGTTTCTCTGCATCCAGAAGCTCAAGAAGTTTCCTCTCGCGGAAGCCGATGCCGGAGGTATGAAGATCGGTGAGATGAGCAATCCTGAGTGGCTGCGCAACGTCCGCAGGAATCGTATGGTGAGTGACCTGGATCCAGTTTGGTTCGATCCAAAGAGAGTCGGCGAGCGCGAGAACTCCTGCAAAGAGCAGCACGCGCAGAATTCGGAACAATCTCGACTTCGGAATGCGCATCATCGTTCCGGCGCCATCATTTCGGATAGGGGCTGCCGGAAAGGATAGCGAAGGCGCGGTAAAGCTGCTCTGCGAGGACGACGCGGGCGAGCTCGTGGGAAAACGTCATCGCGCTGAGCGAGAGTTTGTGCTGGGCGCGCTGGCGGAGAGAATCGGGGAAGCCCTCGGCATCGCCGCAGAGAAAAATAAGCTCGCGGGTACCGCGGTCGCGCAGAGTGCCCAGCCACGCGGCGAATTCCTCGGATGAGGACTGCTTTCCAGCGGCATCGAGGAGAACGACGGTGACAGCACGGTCGGCATCGAGTTTCTTCAGGGCGGCAGCGGAGTCGCGGATTTCGACGGCTTCTATCGAAGTCTGGCGGCTGACACGCTTCACATACTCATCGAAGAGAGCGCGCATCTCCGGGCGGCGGGTTTTGCCGAGGAGAAAGAGGCGAATTTTCATGGCAAGTATTGTCGCGCTTACTTCAATCCGTACTTCTTCCGCTTTTCGAGGAGCGTTTTGCGGCTGATGCCGAGAATTTCGGCGGCGCGGCTGATGCGATAGTGCATGGCGTCAAGCGTCGTGGCGATGACCTCGCGTTCGACTTGTTCAAGAGAGCGGAGGCCGGCGGCGGCGGACAAAGCGCCACCGGCGGAGGCGCGCAGCGACTCGGGGAAATCGCCGGGATCGAGAACCGCACCGCGGGAAAATATCACGGCACGCTCGAGGGCGTTGCGCAGCTCGCGGATGTTGCCCGGCCAGGGATGGGCGGCCAGCATGCGGCGTGACGCTTCACTGAGAGAAACGTCGCCGCGGCCATGGACAGATCGAAGCGACGCGAGCAAGTAATCAGCGAGGGGGAGAATGTCCGCGCGGCGCTCGCGAAGCGGCGGAATCACAATCGTCAGCACGTTTAGCCGGAAATAAAGGTCTTCGCGAAAGCGGCCGTCCGTCACAGCAGCGGGAAGATCGGCATTTGTCAACGCGACGAGGCGCGCCTCAATGTGTAGCGTCTCCGTGCCACCGAGACGCTCGAAGGCGCGTTCCTGCAGGACGCGCAGGAGCTTTGCCTGGCCGGACGCGTCGAGCGCGGCGACTTCATCGAGAACGATGGTGCCCGAGCCGGCGAGCTCGAGCCGGCCGAGCTTGCGTTCGACGGCGCCCGTGAAGGCACCGCGCTCATGGCCGAAGAGTTCGCTTTCGACGAGCTGCGGGGGAAGGCTGGCACAGTCAATCTTCAAAAACGGTGCGTCGCGGCGCGGTCCAAGCTCGTGCACGAGCCGCGCGAAATGATCTTTTCCCGTGCCGCTTTCGCCGGTAAGGAGAAGCGTGGTGGGCGCGTCGGCGACTTTTTGCGCGAGTTCGAGAAGGCGCTGCGATGCCGGGTCCTCTGCGATCCACGGCAGTCGCTCGGCGGTCATTCCCGGTACGCCCCGCCGGAAGCGGCGCTAGGCAGGGCGTCGGCCGGCTCGTCGGGAATTTCGAACTTTTTCGCGGTGCGCCAAAGGCGCTCGAGGTCGTAATAGCGGCGCGCCTGTTCGCTGAAGACGTGCACGATGAAGCTGCCGAAATCGAGCAGCGCCCATTCGGACGAGTTCTGACCTTCGCGGTGTGCGGGCGAGCGGCCGGCCTGCGCGAGCTGCTCTTCGACTTCCTCGCAGATGGCCTGCAATTGCGGCGTGCTGAAGCCGGTGCAGATAACGAAATACTCCGTGAATGCGCCGATACCGCTGAGGTCCAGGACCGTGATGCCCGCGGCTTTTTTGTTCTGCGCCGCTTCCACGGCGAGTCGCACAACTTGTGGCAAGGAGTCGAATTTCACCGGTAGAGGCCTTGTTTGAGAATGTATTCCTCGACGCGTGCAGAGACAAGCCCGTGGATGGATTGTCCGCGGTGCGCGCGGTGGCGGACGTCCGTGGCGGAGACTTCGCTCGAAACATTGTCGAGGAGATAGACCGCGGTGCGGCGCAACTGCGCGATGACGGGCCCCTCGTGCTGGGCCTCCTGCAGGCCGTTCGCGGCGGGGCGACCGAAGAGATCGGGCGGGATCACCAGACGCAGCGCTTCGGCTCGGATGCCGGGGCGGTTCGCAACGATGAAATCGCAAAGACCGAGCAGCGCTTCGTAGTCCTTCCAGGTCGGAATATCGAGGAAGGCGTCGGCGCCGATGATGAAAAAGATGCGGTCGGCGTGACCGTGGTAGACATTTCTGAAATGGCGCACGGTGTCCACGGAATAGTGGAGCTGCGTGCCGCTGAAATCTTCTCCAGCCTCGGCGAGCGAGGGAACGAAGTGCGGATGCTCGGTGCAGGCGAGCGCAATCATCGCAAAGCGGTGCGGAAACGGGGCGAGGTGCTGCTTGAGCTTGTGTGGCGGGCGGCTGGCCGGGACGAGATGAATCTCGTCGAAATTGAAACGGCGGTCGGCGGCGCGGGCAATGGCCAAGTGTCCGTTGTGGATGGGATCGAAGGAGCCGCCAAAGAGCGCGACGCGGCGGGGATGGTGGCGAACGGCGGTGCGGTGCGCCTGTGTCGTGGTCAACGCGCCTCCCTCAAATGAGTTTAGCCGGCGCTGGAAG
>JBGOWC010000119.1:0-6337 GCA_041478415.1 Terriglobia bacterium | reverse complement strand
TTTTGCCGGGTCTCGGCCCGAGGTATATAGTTAAAGGGTCGTTGGCGCAGCAGCCCTGCCGCTGCCCGGGTTACACACCACAAAAGGCAAGCCGTTCTGATGGCCGCAGACGTCAGCAAACATCTCGACCGCGCCAAGCGGTTCCTCGAAAAGAATCGCGTCGAGGACGCCATCGAAGCCTATTTGGTGGTTCTGAACGACGCGCCGAGCCATCAGGAAGCCACGCAGGCCCTCGGCGATCTCTACGCACGCCTGGACCAGCCGGATCGCGCGGCGATTTACTACGGCGCGCTCTTCGACCTGCTCGTCGAGCCGCGCGACGAAACCAAAGCCCTCGCCATCTACAATCGTTTTCTTCGCGCCGCGACCGTACAACAGCCGCCCGAGCGTATCGCGCGCTACGGCTTCCTCCTGCAAAAGCAGAATCGCCCGGATGAAGCCGTGGAGCAATTCACGCGAGCCGCCGATCTTTTCAGCAGCGTCAATCGCGAGGAAGACGCGCTCTTCTGCTGGGAACGCATCGCCCTTCTCGATCCGGAAAACCTTTCCCGCCAGCTTCGGCTTGGGGAAGCCGCCGAGCGCATCGGAAAGAATGCGCTCGCGGCGCGCGCGTATTTGCGCGCCGGACAGCTCGCCTCGATCGCCGGATCCCATGCGGACTCGCTGAAGTTCCTCGGCCGGGCGCACCAACTGGCTCCGAACGAGCGCAGCGTCTCGCTCCTCTACGCCGGCGCCAAACTGACCGCCGGCGAGGCCGTCGAAGCGGCCGCGCTTCTCGAACCGTTCGCAACAACGGAGAACGATCCGGCGTTTCTCGAGACGTACGGGGATGCCCTGAGCAAAGCCGGGGAGCTCGACCGGGCGCGCGGAATTCTCGAACGCTTACTCAAAGAGAAAAATGCCGGCGCCGTTCGCCTGTTCGATCTGGCGGACCGCTACGCCGCCGCCGGGCAAGATGACAAGGCGGTGGAGATTTTTCTCACGCTCAAGCGGCGCATGTTTGCCGACCGCCGACAAAATGATTTCGCCGCGCAACTGGATGGCGTCGCTGAGCACCACGTCACCTCCCTGCCGGTACTTGAATTCTGGGCCAGCATCTACAACGAGCTCAATCGCGAATCCAAATACTTCGAAATCCTGCTGCGCCTGTTCGATCTCTACCTGAGCGGGGACAATGTGCCAAAAGCGCGGGAAACGCTTGAGCGCCTCGCGGACATTGACGCCTACGATTACCGGAATCACGAGCGGCTCGAACGCCTTCGCGGGCGGGTGGATGATTCCTACTTGAAGAGCCTCGCGGGACGCCTGGCGCGCTCCGCCGCAGCGACCGCTCCGGTGCAGGCTCAGGAACGGGGCGCGCCCGATGGTGCGTCTCTCCAGCCCGTCACGGATGCGGCGCGTTCGCAGCAGGAGCTGGAAGACCTGATCGTGCAGACGGAAATTTTCATCCAATATTCGCTGCAGAACAAAGCCATCGAGCGGCTGCAGAAAATCGCGTCTATGTTTCCCGGGGAAGAGGAGAACAACGCGCGCCTACGGAATCTCTACGAGCTGGCGAATTGGTGGCCTCCCGGCGCGGCGAAGCCGAAGCCCGAAGCCGCGTCCGCAGCCGCCGCAGCGCAAGCGGAAGCGCCCCCGGTTAGCGGGAAGACCGGTGTGTACAGCGCGGATACCCTCCGCGACCTCACGAAGATTTCCGAGATCACCCAGAAAATCTACCGCCAGCAGACGCCCCGCGCCATGCTGAACACCGCGGTCAGCGAAATCGGCGCGTATCTTCGATCCGCACGGACCTTCGCGGTGATCGGCGCACCCGGCCGGGCTCCGGAGATGGCGGCCGAGCATTGCGCGCCGGATGTCAAGCCGGCGCCGGGCGCGCAGGTCGTGTTCCTGATCGCGCAAATGGAAAAGGCAAGCCCCGATTCGCTGGGCGGGCTGGTCGTGGACGTGTCCGATGGATCGATCCTGGCGGAGCTCGGACTGCTGACGGCGCTTGGTGTGGTCCTGACGGACAAAGAAACGCAAGTCCCCGCCGGAATGCTTATCGTCGCGCACGCCGAACCGCGCCAGTGGAAGCCCAACGAAACGTATTTCCTGCAGGCCGTCGGCGACCAGATGCTCATGAGCGTGAGCCACACGCGGCTGCGTTCGCTGGTTCGGCGAATGGGCGTCTCCGACGAGCGCAGCGGCCTGCTCAGTCGCAGCTCATATCAAAGCTGCCTGCTCACCGAAGCCGATCGCGCGCGCACGCAGGGCACGCCGCTTTCCTTGACGATTCTGCAGGTTGACCGCGGCGGAGAACTCCTGCGCCAGCGGGGCGAATCGCCACTCGAGCGCTATCTCGAGCAGCTTGCGCGCTCGCTTCAGCCCATGGTTCGTCAGAACGACGTGGCCGTGAAATACACGGCCTGGTCGCTGGCGTTCATTCTGCCGGACACGACCCTGGCCGGCGCGAGGAACCTTGCGGACAAACTGCGGCGCGCGGCCGACTCCGTGCGCCCGCCGTGGGACGGCGCGCATCTAACGTTGAGCGCCGGGATCGTAGAAGCCGTCGCCCGGCCAGATTACGATAACGAGGACATCGTTACGGACCTGATCAATCGCGCCGAGGTTTCCCTGGAAGAAACGCGGAAGCAGGGCGGCGACTCCGTCGTGGCCCTCGATAATCCCAAAGTCTGACCCCAAAGAGAAGGAAAAGGACCAAATGTTTCCAACCAATGTCGTGATTGTGTCCGGAGCGCGCACGCCGATGGCGCGCTATACGGGTTCGTTCAAAGATGTATCGGCGAATGATCTGGGGGCGCACGCGTCGAAGGAAGCAGTCCGCCGCTCCGGCGCGGACCCCGCCGAATTCGACCACGTGATCTTCGGCAACGTGATGCAGACTAGCGCCGACGCCCTCTACGGCGCGCGACACGTCGGATTGAAGTCGGGGCTCAAGATGGAGACGCCCGCCGTGACAGTCAACCGTCTTTGCGGCTCCGGAATTGAGGCCATCTCGCAGGCAGCGCAACGCCTGCTCCTCGGCGAGTGCAAAATGATTCTCGCCGGTGGCATGGAAAACATGACCCAGGCGCCGTTCGTCATCCGCGGCGCACGTACCGGCCTCAAGCTCGGCGGCGGCGCGCTTGAAGATTCGCTCATGGCCGGACTGACGGATTCCTTCTGCAACCTGCCGATGGCCCTCACCGCGGAAAAACTGGCGGAGCAGCACGGCATCACGCGGCGCGACGCGGACGCCTACGCCCTGCGCAGTCAGCAGGCCGCGGACGCCGCTTACAAAGCGTGCCGGATCAAAGAGGAGCTGGTTCCGGTCGAAGTGAAAGAGGGGAAGAAAATCATCGTGGTCAGCGAGGACGATCATCGGCGGCCGGAGACGACCATGGAGACTCTGGAAAAACTGACGCCGTCGTTCAAAAAGGACGGCATCGTGACCGCGGGGAACGCGAGCGGCATCGTGGACGGCGCGGCGGCGGTGGTGGTCACGCGCGAGAAAACGGCAAAAGAGCGCGGCCTGAAGCCAATTGGGCGAATCGTCTCCTGGGCCACCGCCGGCGTGGATCCGAGCATCATGGGCATCGGTCCGGTGCCGTCGTCGCAACTGGCGCTGAAGGCCGCCGGGCTCAAGCTCGAACAGATGGACCGCGTCGAGGTCAATGAAGCGTTTGCGGCGCAGTATCTTGCCGTCGAGAAAGTGCTTGGCCTGAACCGCGGCAAGACGAATGTGAATGGCGGCGCCATCGCGCTCGGTCATCCACTCGCCGCGTCCGGGACGCGCCTGGTGATCACGATTCTTAACGAGCTGCGGCGGAACAATCTTCGTTACGGCCTGGCCACTGCGTGCATTGGCGGCGGGCAGGGCATTGCGATGATCGTGGAAGCCTTGAACCACTAACCCGCAACGTTTCTGATACACTCATCCGTTTCCGGCCCGTTTGTTGGGGCCGAAGCCTGCACGGGGGTTTTGCATGACGATTCAGAAAGTCGGAGTCGTTGGCTGCGGCCTGATGGGTTCCGGCATCGCACAGGTTTGCGCGCAGGCGGGATTCGCAACCGTCGTCCGGGAAGTAAGCGACGCCCTGGTGAACAAGGGCCTCGCGGGAATCGAGAAGAATCTGGCGCGGCTGGCCGAGAAGGGGGCCATCAGCGAGGCGGCGAAAATCGAAATCCGCGGCCGCTTGAAAGGCACGACAAGTCTCGACGACCTGAAGGATTGCGACGTGATCATTGAGGCGATCATCGAGCAACTGCCGGCGAAGCGCGAGCTCTTCGGTACGCTCGATGCCATCTGCCCGCCGTCCACGATCTTTGCGAGCAACACTTCGTCGCTGACCATCACGGAGATGGCCACGGCGACCAAGCGCCCGCACCGCTTCGTCGGATTGCACTTCTTCAATCCCGTGCCGGTCATGAAGCTGGTCGAAGTGGTGAAGACGATCGCGACGGACGCAGCGGTGTACGAAGAGATGGTGGCATTTGGCGCGAAGCTGGGGAAAACGCCGGTGCGCGCGAACGACAGTACGGGATTCATCGTCAACCGGTTGCTGGTGCCCTATCTTCTCGATGCGATTCGGGCGCTCGAAGAAGGCGCGGGCTCGATCGAGGACATAGACAACTCGATGAAACTCGGCTGCGGCCATCCGATGGGGCCGCTCACGCTGCTCGATTTTGTGGGGCTGGACACGACCTACTACATCGCGAACATCATGTTTGACGAATTTCGCGAGCGCCGCTTTGCACCGCCGCCGTTGCTGAGGCGCATGGTGCTGGCCGGCTGGAACGGCCGCAAATCCGGCCGCGGCTTTTACGACTACTCCGATCCGCAGAAACCGAAAGCGATGAAGTTTTAGAAACGGGAAGAGAAGATGGCCTACGAAAATCTGCTCTACGAAAAGAAAGACGGCATCGCGTGGATCACCTTCAATCGGCCGAAGGTACTCAACGCGCTGAACCGGAAAACGATGGAAGAGCTCCGCGACATTCTCCTGGATGCGCGCGAGGATGATGCGGTGCGCGTGCTCATACTGACCGGGTCGGGCGAGAAGGCGTTCGTTGCCGGCGCGGACATCAACGAACTTGCGCGCAACAATCCCGTCGAAGGAAAAGAGACCACCATTTTTGGCCAGGGGATATTGCATCTCCTCGAAACGATTGGGAAGCCGTCCATCTGTGCGATCAACGGCTTTGCGCTCGGCGGCGGATGCGAACTGTCGCTCGCATGCTCAATTCGCATCGCCAGCAAGAACGCGAAACTCGGCCAGCCGGAAGTGAAGCTCGGCATCATCCCGGGCTACGGCGGCTCGCAGCGCCTTACCCGGCTTTGCGGCAAGGGCGTCGCGCACGAATTGTGTCTGACGGGTGAGATGATCACCGCCGAGGAAGCGCAGCGCATTGGCCTGGTCAACCATGTCTACGAACCGGCCGAGCTTTTGCCCGCCGCCGAAGCGATGGCCAAGAAAATCATCGAGAAGGCGCCGCTGGCGGTCAAGTACTGCATGGATGCCATCGAGCGCGGCGTCGAAATGCCGCTCGAAGAGGGTCTTTTCTTGGAAGCGACGCTTTTTGGCCTGTGCTGCGCCACCGAAGACATGCGCGAAGGTACGCGCGCGTTTCTCGAAAAGCGACCGGCCCAGTTCAAAGGGCGCTGAGCGAATCTGCGCATGTCCAGCAAGCTCCAACCCCCGAAAACCTGCAGTGAGCTGACTGCCAAGGGTTTTCGCTTCGGGATAATCGCCAGCAGCTTTAACAACGTCATCACCGACAGGCTCCTGGCCGGAGCGCTCGACGCCCTGAAGCGAGCCGGCGCAGCGAAACGCGAGGTGGAAGTCGTGGGCGTCCCCGGTTCTTTCGAGCTTCCGCTCGCCGCGAAAAAGCTTGCCACGTCCGGCCGGTACGACGCGCTCATTGCCATTGGGTGCGTCATCCGCGGAGAGACTTCGCACTACGAATACGTTTGCTCCGAGACCGCGCGCGGCCTGCAGCTCGCGCAGATGGATACAGGTGTCCCCATCATTTTCTGTGTCCTCACCTGCGATACCCTCGATCAAGCGAGGCACCGCGCCGGAGGAGAAGGCGGGAACAAGGGTTTTGAAGCCGGGCTCGCGGCCATCGAGATGGCTCAGCTCTTCCGAAAACTTACCGGCAGGCCCCGCTCCGGGACCGCGAAACGCCGCCGATAAAATGTCCCTGCGCACAAACTCCCGGGAATTTGCACTGCAAATGCTTTTTCAGTGGGACATGAGTCCACAGGAGCCGACGAAACTCGAAACAAGATTTTGGCGCGGCGCCCGCGCCGCAGCACAGACGCGCGCGTTTGCGAACCGGCTCTTCGAGGGCG
>JBGOWC010000280.1:0-3523 GCA_041478415.1 Terriglobia bacterium | reverse complement strand
GGCATTCTCATGGACACGAACCGCTCCTGGTCCATTGACGACCGCCGCTATCAGTTCCAGTTCTCGACCGAAATCGGCTGGGAGATCAAAGGCGGGAGGCGCGGCCGCATGCTGAAAAATCCCAGCTACAGCGGCATCACCACCGAGTTCTGGAACGGCTGCGACGCCATCTGCTCGCGCGACCACTGGACGCTCTGGGGCACGCCCAACTGCGGCAAAGGCCAGCCCATGCAGACGATGGGCACCGGCCATGGCGCAGCCCCCGCTCGCTTCCGCAACGTCAAGATCGGGTCGGCGTTCTCGAACCCATGAGCCCCTCGCGCAAATCGCTTAGGGCGGCAGCCGCGGGGCCGTCCTCTCCAGGTCTTTCATCCGAGCGCGATCTCCGCCGCCTCATTGGCACTGTCCTGCGTCTCGCTGAATCCACGGGCGCAGACGAAACCGAGGTTCACATTGATGAAATCTCCGACGCGTTGACCCGCTTCGCCAACAACGCCATCCATCAAAACGTCGCCGAGCGCGGCCTCGCCGTTTCGATTCGCACGGTCGTGGACGGCCGCACGGCTCGTGCCACCACCAATCGCACCGACGAAGATTCTCTTCGCTCCGCAATCCAGACGTCTTTGTCTCTCGCGCACAGCCAGCCGAAAGACCCACACCTTCTTCCGATGCCCGGATGCCAGAGCTATCGCCGCGTCAACCGCTTCGCCCCGCGTACCGCCGCTGTGCGCCCCGAAGACCGCGCCCGCGCCGTCCGGCGAGTCTGCGACCTTGCAGCGAAGCGCGGCCAGACCGCGGCCGGAATTTTCTCCTCCGGCATGATGCAGATGGCTATTGGCAATTCGCGCGGCCTCTTCGCCGCCTATCGCCAGACGCGCGCGGAATTTTCCGTGACGATGCTGGAGGCTTCGGCCGCAAGCTGGGCCAAAGCCAACGCGGTTAGCGTTGCGGACATTGATCCCGGGCAGCTCGCCCAGCGCGCCAGCGACAAAGCCCATCTGGCCACAAATCCCCGCGAAATCGCTCCCGGCCGCTACACCGTCATCCTCGAACCCGCCGCGGTTCTCGATCTGGTCGGTTTTCTTTTCTACGATTTCGCCGCCACCGCCCTCGAGGACAAGCGCTCCTGCCTGAACGACCGCATGGGCGAACAAATCTTCAGTAAGAACATCTCCATTTCCGATGACGCCTATCATCCGCTCCAGCTCGGCGCGCCTTTCGATGGCGAAGGCCTCCCGCGCCAAAGCGTTCTGCTCGTGGATCACGGCATCCCGAAAAATCTGGTTTATTCCCGCGCCGCCGCAAAACGCGCGGGGAAAAAACCCACCGGCCACGGCTTCGCGCTCCCCAATGAATACGGCGAAGCCCCGATGAATCTGGTTTTTTCCGGCGGCAAGTCCTCGCTCGCTGAAATGATCGCCTCGACCGATCACGGCCTCCTCGTCACCCGCCTCTGGTACATCCGTGAAGTCGAGCCCTACGAGAAGGTCCTCACCGGCATGACCCGCGACGGCCTCTTCCTCGTCGAAGGCGGCCGCGTAACTTCCGCCGTCCGCAATTTCCGCTTCAACCAAAGCATTCTCGAGATGCTCCGCAACGTCGAGCTGCTCGGCCCCGCCGTTCGCGCCACCGGCGAAGAGTCCTTCGAAATGGTCGTTCCGGCGATGAAGATCCGCGGCTTCCATTTCACCGAAGTCACGAAGTTTTAGTGTGAGAAATCCATGCTCGCGATCGCGCGCGCAATCACGTTTTCCTGGATTTGAATGAGGTCCGTGTCCGCGTAAGTCATTCCCAATATCGTGAAAATGTCTGTGCCGCGCGCAACGACCACAAGCGTTCCGGACCAGTCGTGGTCATCCGCGGTGCCGCGGTAGCGGTATTCGATCGCCGGCATCCCGCCCACCTGCATCTTCTTCTCTTCGAGGCGCCGGTAATTCACGTAGGCGTCGTGCAGTCGCCGCTCGAACGTCGAGGCGGCCGACTCCAGAGTGTCTTTCGTTTTTTCACGCCCGATCACCATCAGTGTGGACTCGCTCGAAGTGCCCATCGCGACGATGGCATTCGGCAGCGCGCGCCGGGCGTCGTCCATCACGCTCCAGCTCGGCGCCTTGTACATCCGAAAGCCATGCGTGTAGTTGATGTACGTGTTGCCCTGGACCTCTTCGCGATTCGGTGGCGGCTCGGGTTCTTTTGGCGGAGCCGGAGGCGCAGCGGGAGGTGCAATCGCAGCCGCGCTCGTCGTTGGAGTAATCGTGGCAGGAACCGTTTTCGTTGCGGGCGCCGGCGCTGCCACCAGCGTCGGCGCGGGCCTTGGCGCCGGGATGCTTGCCTTCGCGGCGATTGCCGCTTCCTTCTCCCGCTTATTCGTCTGTGCTTTGCTTGCTGACGGCGGCTTCATCTCTTTCGCGGATTCCACGGCCGGTTCGGCTTTCGGCTGCGCCGATTCTTTGCTCTCTGCTTTTATCGTTGCCGGAGCGGGCTTTGGCGGTTCTTTTTTCGCTGCTGGTTGCGGCTCGGGCTTCGGCTGCGCGGGCGTCGTCGGAATAATCGAGGCGATCTTGTCTTTTTCGACGAGGACAAATCCAAAGTCCGTCTTGACTTTGAACATGTTGTCTTCGTACGCCACGATCACGCCGTAAAGTTTCTTGCCGTCCTTTAGGCGGATTTCATCCCCGCGGAGCGTGGCCGGCAGCGCAAGGGCACAGAGGGCCGTTAGCAGCAAGGCTCGTCTTGCGGAAGCATCCATGTTCGCAGTATCCCGCCGCCGCTCTCGCCCCGCAAGCATCACTCGCCCCGCGGTGTCCGCCGCGCTACCTCCGCGAGCAGCGCGCCGACACGTGCGGCGATGCGGTCCAGTTCGTTCAGCACCGCGCTCAGCCGGTTCCGGAGATCCTCCGGCAGCCGCGCGTGGGTTTGTTCGGCAGCCAGCGCCTCGGCGATCACGCGAAGCTGTTTCCGATGCTGTGGGTTCAGCCGCTCCCACAGCCGCCGCTTCGCGCTCCGATTTCGCCCCAGCCACTCCTCTCCCGTCCGTTCCGGCCGCCCTTCCTCCGGTTCGATTCTTTCCATCGCGTCTTGCTGTGTTGTCCGAATCACGAGTCACCAACCGCCAGTCACTTCTTCAACGCCGCCATCGTGTCGCAATTGATCTGTCCATCCGCCTCGACCCGCCCGGTCACCCGCAGCGCCCGCGTCTCAAACACCAGTCCGCCGTGCCGCTCGTACGCTTCCGGGAAGAGCACCGCCTCGAACACGCCGCGCTGGTCTTCCAGCGTGACGAACATCATGTTGCGGTAATTTTTCGTTCCCACGTGACGATACGTCACTACCCACCCGCACAGCGTCACACGCCTTCCGCGCAGCCGCGGCAGCTCGTCGCTCCACGCCTCGCCGCTTCGCGGCAGAAAATCCAGCGGATGCCCGCTGACGCACACCTCCAGAATTTCCCGCTCGTACGCGAGCTTTTGCTTCGGCGTGTACTCCGGCGCATACATCCGCTCGACCGCCGCGCTGCTCGTCTCTT
>JBGOWC010000062.1:0-8098 GCA_041478415.1 Terriglobia bacterium | reverse complement strand
CCTGGGCGCTGACCAAGGACTCCGAGAAAAAATACGGCAAGACTTCACCGGATCGCAAATTCGATGACGCCATGAAGCGCCGCCAGGATCCTTGGAACTTCCTCTTCATCGCCGGAATGTGGTTCCAGGATCTCTTCAACTACGATTTTCGCCGCACGGAGATGTGCATCATTCCCTACGCGACGCAGCAGGGCGAAATCTCCTTCTGCGCGTATAACACCGGCGTCGGCTGGCGGAAAATCATCGAAAACATGCACAAGAACGCGACCGTCGCCGAGTGGTACAAAAACCACGGCAAGCACGAGATCTACGCCAAGGGCAAAGCCGTTAACCTGGACACCTACGAGCATTCGCTGAAGATTGACGCAGCGGACGCGGCTCGTGTGCGGCACCTCCAGCACGACATCCCGCAGACCGCGGCCGAGGAAGACCGCGCCCGCCGCAAGAAGGCGTTCGAGGAGCAGGCCAAGGTCCGCGCCATCTACGAAGAGCTTGTCCTGAAGAAGCCCCAGCAAGCTGTCGTGCAGATCGGCTCGGTTTCCGACATCGCCAAAGCCGTTCCCGCTGACTTCAAGCCGGTCACCATCGCTCCAGCGAATGGGAACGGCAACGGCCATGGCAACGCCGCCGCTGCGGCGCCCAAGACCGAAGCCATCGAGGCCGCTGTCGCCGGCGACTAAGAATCCTGTCCATACTCCGCAGATTCACAACAGGCTCTGGGAGACCAGAGTCTGTTGTATTTAAAGGGGTTAGCCAGAAAAACCGAAGTGAAGGGCCCCTGCCGTCGGCTCCGTAGAACGATTTATGAGAATCCCTATTGATTTGACCGTGATTTTCGAGTAACGTATGCCCGTTGTGAAAACCTTTCGCCAGATTCGCCGCGCCCTCTGTTGTTCGATGTGTTGTTGTGCGCCCCTGTCCACTGGCGTGGAGGAATTCCTGATCTAGTTTCGCAATCTTCGGGAGATTCTCAGACCCACCGCCAGAAGGAAAACTGGCCGGTGGGTTTTTTGTTTTTTGGACCATGCAGACAACACACGAAACAAAGGCACAACGTGTCGAGCGCTTGAAGCGGGAGAAAAATCCCTGGGAGAGCCTCGCCGAGTTCCGGGAATTTGCCCGGCGCGGCTACGACGCCATTCCTCCGGAGTGGCTCGGTAGCTATCTCCGTTGGTGGGGTGTGTACACACAGGGGGACGGTGTCGGCGCGGTCGGTGGAACCGGTGGCGAGGGCCGTGCCGTGCCGTTCTTCATGGTGCGGATCCGCGTTCCAGGCGGCCAGTTGCGCTCGGACCAGCTTCGCACGATTGCAACGCTTGCGGAACGCCATGCGCGCGGCTCTGCCGATCTGACGGTGCGCCAGAACGTGCAGTTGCATTGGGTCTCCGCCGAAGTCCTGCCCGAAGTCCTCGACGAGCTGTTGCGTTCCGGACTGACCTCTAGAGGTTCGTGCGGCGATGTTACGCGAAATATCACTGGATGCCCGCTGGCCGGGCTTGATGCCGAAGAGATTGCCGATGCCTCGCCGCTTGTGCGGGAAGCAGACCGCCTGCTGGCTGGCAACGCGGAGTTTTACAATCTGCCGCGCAAATTCAAGATTTCGATTACGGGCTGCCCGGTCTGGTGCTCCTATCCGGAGATCAACGATGTAGGCCTGACGGCAGTGGTGCGCACGGAACACGGCCGCCGAGAGGTCGGGTTTTCGCTCCGCGTGGGCGGCGGACTTTCCACCGACCCGCATCTCGGTGAGCGTCTGAATGCATTTGTGCGCTGGGAGCAGGTGCCCGAGGTCGTGCAGGCAGTGGCCGGGCTCTTCCGCGAGTCCGAAGTCTTGCGCGAGAACCGGGAGCGCGCCCGCTTGAAGTTTCTCTTCCTCCAGCACGGCTGGACCGCGGAGCGTTTTCAGGAAGAGCTCGAGAGCCGGCTCGGCTACTCGCTCGATCCCGCCGTGCCGGAAACGGCGCCGGAAGACGTTTACCGCGACCACGTCGGCATTCATGCCCAGAAACAAGAAGACTACCAGTATGTCGGCGCGGCCGTGCTTCGCGGCCGGCTGACGCCCCTGCAAATGCGAGCCGCCGCCGAACTTGCCGACCGCTTTGCCGGCGGCCAGTTGCGCACGACCAACATGCAGAATCTCCTGATCGTGAATGTGCCGAAGCAGAACGCTGGCGCCCTGGCCCGCGAATTGGATGCCGTCGGGCTGCCGGTCGGAGCCTCGCCCTTCTGGAGAGGCGCCGTCGCCTGCACGGGAACCGAGTTCTGCAAGCTCGCCATCACGGAGACAAAAGGCTTCACGCGCTGGCTCGTCGAGGAACTCGAAGAGCGGCTCCCGGAATTTAGCCAGGAGTTCAAGCTCCACGTGACCGGTTGCCCCAACAGTTGCGGCCAGCACTGGATCGCCGACATCGGGATCGAGGGCAAAAAAATCAAACTCGGCGACCGTCTGGTTGACGCCTATTACTTCTGCGTAGGCGGAGCGGTCGGGAAGCTCGCCTCGATTGCGCGGCCGATTGGCTTTCGTTGCCCGGCGACCGAAGTGCCTGCGGCGATGGAGCGGCTGCTGCGGGGATACCTCGCCCTGCATTTGGCGGGGGAAAACTTGCGCGAATTTTTCCACCGGCACAGTGATTCGGAGCTTCGCACGCTTCTCGCAGGCCAGGAAGTCGCGCCGGTCGCCCGAGGAGCATCGGCCGGGCCGACGCCGCAGGGTGTTGAGGCCTAGACCGTGTTCGGGGGCACGGAAAGTTGGGGCTCCCCACAAGGAGAGCTCATCGTATGACGAAGAACAGCCATCCGCTTATCGCGCCGCACGGCGGAGCACTTGTTGACCGCACCGTCCCGCCGCCGCAGCTTCCTGATGCCCGCTCCGCCGCTGCAAGTTTGCCGGCGATTGAGATCAGCGCGCGCGCCGCGAGCGACCTTCTCCTCCTCGCCACGGGAGCGTACAGCCCACTCGAAGGCTTCATGAATTTCGATGCCGCCCGAGCGGTGGTAAAAGATTTGCGCCTGCCGGGAGGGCTCGTCTGGTCGCTGCCGATCCTTCTGCAAACAAACCCGGCAGATGCGAAAGACTTCTCCATCGGCAGCAAGGTGGCCTTGCGCTTCCGCGAAAACCTCCTCGGGACGATTCGTGTCGAGGAGCGCTTCCTGATCCCTCTCCGCGACTGGGCACAGCAAATTTTCCGCACGGACGAAGAAGCGCATCCGGGCGTCGCCGGCTTTCTCGGCGGTGGTGAAGCCGCTCTGGCCGGGCCGGTCGAGTGGTTCGGGGAACCCGCGGCGCTCAGTCTCGACGAGGACTGGCACACCCCTGCGCAGACACGCGACGCCATCGCGCGGCGCGGCTGGCAGACGGTTGCCGGGTTTCAGACGCGGAATCCGATTCACCGGGCGCACGAGTACGTTTTGCGCACGGCGCTCGAAGTGAACGATGGACTGCTTCTGCATCCGCTCGTGGGGGAGACCCGCGCCGATGACTTGCCCGCGGACCTTCGCAAGCGCTGCTACCGCGCGCTCCTCGATCACTACCTGCCGCTCGAACGCGTTCAATTCTCCGTCTTGCCGGCCTGGATGCGCTATGCAGGTCCGCGCGAGGCCGTCTTTCACGCCGTGGTGCGAAAGAATTTTGGCTGCACGCATTTCCTGGTGGGCCGCGACCACGCCGGTGTTGGCCACTACTACGGTCCCTACGACGCTCACCAGCTCCTTCGCTCGCTCGCGGACGACACCCTCGGCATCACTCCGCTTTACTTTGATGAAGTCTTCTATTGCCGCCGCTGCCGCTCGATGGCCAGCGGGCGCACCTGCGCCCATCCGCCCGAGGCGCGGCTCGCGTTGAGCGGCACGGAGGTGCGCCAGCGGCTGCGCGACGGCCTGCCGCTCCCCGAGGAATTCACGCGCCCGGAAGTCGCGGCCATTCTCGCGGAAGCATTCCGCGATGCCGGAGAGCGTGCCCATGCCTGAAATTCTCCTCGGATTCATCGGCGGCATTCTGGTCGGCGCGACCGGCTCGGGCTTCGGCAGCCTTATCGCGCCGTTCCTTCTGCTCATGGGCTATCGGCCCGGCGTCGCCGTGGGAACGAATCTGGGCGTCCTGGTGGCCTCAAAATTCTTCGGAGCAATCACCCACCACCAGTTGGGTCACTGGCCGGACCGGAGCGTCTGGCCGCTGCTGTTCGGAGGGCTCGGCGGAGTGGTCCTGGTCGCGCTGACCGCGTCCTTCTGGCTGACCGGGCTGTTGCAGGCCGATGGCTGGCTCGCCCGGATGGTTGGAGGGTCGCTCATCGCCGTGTCGCTCCTGCTCTTCGCCCAGGACTACTGGAAGAAGCTGCATCGTCCTGCGGGCAACCGGGGAGGGTCCGCCGCGCTGTTCGCCGTGGGGATGGGCACCGCGGTTCCGGTCACGCTGACTTCGGCGGGCTCGGGTAGCGTGCTCGTGCCTGCGCTCGCCCTGGTGACGGACTGGACCCCGTCGCAGCTTGCCGCCACCAGCAACCTGTTCGGCTGGGTCGTCGGCGCCCTGGGCGTGGTGCTGTTTTCCCGGGCGGGCCAGTTTGCCTGGCCGCTGTTTGCGAAAGTTTTGCTCGGAGTCTTGCCCGGCTTGTGGATTGGGGCCCGTGTGTCGCGGCGCATCCCGCGTGTCTGGCTGCTCCGAGGTCTCGGCGCAGTCGGTGTGCTCCTCGGCACGCGGCTTCTTTTGCGATGAAACTCAAAGAGGAATCGAAGAATGAATGCATTCCAGCAGGAAGTTGAACGACGGCGCGCCGAAGCCGAATCATGGAGCGCCGCTGAAGTCATCCACTGGGGGCTCGAGCAATATGGCTCGCGCCTGGCGATTGCCTCGAGTTTTGGGGCCGAAGACGTCGTCCTCATCGAACTGGCTGCGCGGTCAAAAGTCCCCTTCCGGGTTTTCACACTGGACACGGACTTCCTTTTCCCCGAGACGTACGGCCTCATTGACGACATCGAGCGCCGCTACAGCATTCGCGTCGAGCGCACCCGTCCAGCCTTGACGCCCGAGGGACAGGCGGCTCGGCACGGCGAGGCGCTGTGGGGTCGCGAACCGAACCTCTGCTGCAAGATCCGCAAAGTGGACCCGTTGAAGGAAAAGCTCGCCAGCCTCGAAGCCTGGATCACGGGGATCCGCCGCGACCAGTCTCCTGCGCGCGCCAACGCGCCCAAGCTCGGCTGGGACGCAAATTTCGGCCTGGTGAAGCTCAATCCGCTCGCGGATTGGACCTGGTCGCAGGTGTGGGACTTCATCCACGAAAACAACGTCCCGTATAACCCGTTCCACGACCGCAGCTACCCGAGCATCGGCTGCACGTATTGCACGCGGCCGGTCGCGGTTGGCGAAGACCCGCGCGCTGGACGCTGGGCCGGCTTCGCAAAGACCGAATGCGGCCTCCATGCCAAGGAGTGAGGAAATGGACCTTTTCCCCATGTTTTTGAAGCTTGCGGGGAAGCCGTGCCTCGTGGTCGGTGCAGGGCGCATCGCGGAGGCGAAGATCGAAAGCCTGCGTCGGGCTGGGGCGCGCATCCGCGTCGTCGCCCCGCAGGCGACGCTGGCGATTCGCGCTCTCGCGCGGCGGGAAGCCATCGTCTGGGAGCGCCGAGCTTTTCTTCCGAAAGACCTCGACGGCGCGCAGCTCGTCGTAGCGGCTACTTCATCTCCCGCCGTGCACGAAGTGATCTACCGCGAAGCCGAGCGGAGCGGCGTGCCGTGCAACGTCGTGGACGACCCGCCACGCTGCGACTTCTATTTTCCAGCGGTCGTGCGCCGCGGGCCGCTGCAGATCGCCATCTCCACCGGAGGGCGTTGCCCCTCGCTCGCTCAACTCCTTCGCGAACGCCTCGAGCTCCAGTTCGGCCCTGAATACGCGAATTGGGTCAAGCAACTCGGCCGCGACCGGCAAGAAATTTTCGCGCGCGTGACGAGCCCCGCGCGCCGCCGTCGTCTCCTGCGCGCGCTGGCGCAGCGCGGACCGCGTCGCGGGAGGGTCAGGACGTGAACGCCAAGGTCTATCTCGTCGGCGCGGGACCCGGCGACCCGGAGCTCTTGACGTTGAAGGCGCTCCGCGTTCTCGAATGCGCTGATCTCGTGCTCCACGACGATCTCGTCAGCGAGGAGATTCTCGCGCTGGCGCCGCCCCGCGCCGTGATCGAAAGCGTTGGCAAGCGCTGCGGGCAAAAGAAAATTCTTCAGGGAGAGATCAACACGCGGATGATCGCCGCGGCGCGCCAGGGGAAAACGGTCGTGCGGCTGAAGGGCGGCGACCCGCTGCTCTTTGCCCGCGGCGGGGAAGAGATGGAAGCGCTCGAAGCCGCGGGGGTCGAGTTCGAGGTCGTTCCCGGCGTGACCGCGGCGCTGGCCGCCGCTGCCGCTGCAAAGGTGCCTCTCACGCGCCGCGGCGTCGCCTCGTGCGTTGTGTTTTTGACCGGTCACCGGTGCGCCCCAGAGGCAGACACCGACGGGGATTTTTCCATCCCGCGCGATTCGACGGTGGCTTTCTACATGCCCGGAGACGACTCGTCCCGTATCGCGCGTCAGCTCGAGCGCGCCGGAATTCCGTTGGAGACCCCGTGTATCACGGTCTCCGCCGTATCCACTCGAAAGGAGGAAGTGCAGCGTATGACTCTGAAAGAACTCATTCTGGGAAAACAGGCTCCGGCTCCGTCCGTCGTACTCGTAGGAGAGGCTGTCGGAAACTCTCTCTCCGATCGCGCAGCTCAACGATCGCTCAGGGAGACTGCAACGAACGCCGCCGCAGAGCCACAAACATCGGACGCCGACGAGCATGAGCATTCCTGGGCCGAAGCCTGGTACGGCTAATGGCCGAATTTCTGCCACACAGGAAGTCGTCTGTGCGAAGTTTGTTATAATGATTCTCGCGGGTTTCCGCCCGCCCGGCTGCGGAGCGAATGCCTATCTACGAATACATTTGTGACGACTGCGGGTCGCGCTACGAGCGCATCGTTCTGAGCAAGTCGCAGGAGATTGCCTGTCCGAAGTGCGAAAGCAAGAAGAACACCCTGCAGCTCTCGGTCTTCCGTGCCTCCAACGGCGGTAGCAGCAAGTCCACACCGTCGTTTTCGGGCGGAGGCGGCGGATGCTGCGGCGGGGGCGGCTGCGGCTGCCATTAGTCCCGGCTGCGCCTCCCAATTCAATGATTCCCAGCCACGCTACTCTCTTGCTCTTCCTGAGCGCCGCCCTGGTATTGCTCGCGATTCCGGGGCCCGCGGTGTTCTACATCGTGGGGCGCAGCATCGATCAAGGCCGGACCGCGGGTGTCATTTCCGCATTCGGTATTGGCGTGGGCACCTTGTTTCATGTCGCGGCGGCCACCTTGGGATTGTCCGCCCTGCTGATGTCCTCGGCGGCCGCCTTCAGCGCCGTCAAATACCTCGGCGCGGCGTATCTTGTCTATCTCGGTGTGCAGAAGTTGCGGCGAGAAGAACCCATCGAACCTTTATGCTCAGCCGGCCGCGACAATTTGAGCCGTGTCTTTCGCCAGGGCGTCGTCGTCAACGTGCTCAATCCGAAGACCGCTCTCTTTTTCTTCGCCTTTCTGCCTCAATTTGTGCACGGATCGCGCGGAAGCGTCACGGGGCAAATTCTGTTCCTTGGAATCCTCTTCGCGGTGATGGGCGTTTTGAGCGACAGCGTGTGGGCGCTCTTCGCGGGAACGATTGCGGAACGCTTGAAGCGGAGCGCGCGCTGGCGCGCCGCGCAGCGTTACCTCTCGGGCGGGATGCTAATCTCTCTCGGCCTCGCCACCGCCTTCGCCGGCTCCGCTATAAAAAAGTAGCCGGAAAGCAGCATGCTTGATTTTCCGCTTGCTTTTCTATTACTAAAACAGTATTATATCTATTGAATATTATTCCATTTTCTCACCCTTGGACGACACTTCCTAACGATAGCAAAATGCGGGGCTTATAAACCCTTTGGAATGACATCCTTCGCAGACCCCACGCGCCTAAGCTCTTTGGAATGATATCCTTATAGGTTGCCCCCAGGGGGAGGGGTATCCTAGCGCCTCTGCGCTGCCGCCCAGGAAACAAGCTCCGGCTCGAGAAATGCTTTTTCCCAGACCTG
>JBGOWC010000216.1:0-4357 GCA_041478415.1 Terriglobia bacterium | reverse complement strand
TTGGGCTCCACCATTGCCGGTCCATTGATCCGCAGTCGGCGGCGCTCCGCCAGATTGATCGCAAGTACGCCGAGCGGCCCGCCAGCCGTGAGATTGGTCCAGGCGATGTTTTTTTCACCCGTGTCTCTGCGCGGGTCGCGAGTCAGTAGCGCGCTGTCTCCGTCTGCTTCGAGAAATCCGGGGGGACCCGCCAACAGCGACGCCCACACGCGCCCCGCAGGATCTACCGTGCCGAACGCGGCCATCGTCTGACGAGCGAGATAACCGGGCATTCGCCCGGGAAGCGCGGGCAGGATTCCGTCGCTCATCCGCGCGGCCTCGCCGCGCGTTCCCGCGCGCGTCTGCATCTCGATCTCACCCGTGTGATAAGCCGAACGGCCCATCGGGCATTGCCTTTCTTCCGCGAATCAATCGCGAAATTTGCGCTCGCTCTCTTTAATCGGAATGTCGTTCGCGCTCATGTCCCGGCGGCGCATCAAACCGTTCTCGTCGAATTCCCAATGCTCGTTGCCATGCGTGCGATACCACAAGTCATCCTCATCATGCCATTCATACTCGAATCGTACCGAGATTCGGTTTTCCGTGAACGCCCAGAGCTCCTTTCGCAGGCGATACTCAAATTCGTTCGCCCATTTCCGCGTCAAAAACGCCTTGATTGCCTCGCGCCCCTGGAAAAACTCCGTCCGATTGCGCCACTCTGAAGTTTCCGAGTACGCCAGCGCCACTCGCTCCGGATTGCGCGAGTTCCAGGCATCCTCTGCCGCTTGCACTTTGGCCAGCGCCGTTTCTGTCGTAAACGGCGGCTTGATCACGGCATTCATCTCTTGCTCCTTTCCGGTTCAGATGCGCATTCAAAAGCGCGCCGGGATTGGGGTAGTGACTGTTCCCGGCGCGCCCGCCAGCCGATCGGCAAAATGTTCTTACTTTGCCAGAGCCGGCCAGTTTCCTCAGCTTCCCTCAACGACTTGTCATTGCCTTCGTTCACTTCGCGCTAGCGGCGCTCAAGGCAACCTTCGGGAAATCAATTTCCGTTAGGGCCACGAGGTTGAAATAGTTTGTGAAGATGTTGAGGGCCACGTTGGCCACGATTTCGGCGATTTCGCCGTCGCTGAATCCCGCGTTGCGGACGCTCTCGATGTCGGCGTCGCTCACCGCCCCGTGCTGTGCCACGATCGCTCGCGCGAAGTTGAGTGCCGCGTCCATTCGGGCATCCCCTACCAGCCCGCGGCGGCTCTGCGTCACTTCGGCCTCGCTCAACCCGGCCTTCCTCCCAAGTAGCGAATGCGCGGAAAGGCAATATTCGCAGCCGTTGCTCTCCGCAACGGCGAGCGTCAGCGATTCTCGCAGCCTGCCGTTCAGATTTCTCGCTGCCAGGGCCGCATTGAGCTGCAAATAGCCGTTGAGCACGACCGGGGACTGTGCCATAGTCCGCATCATATTGGGGGTTATGCCGAGGGACTTGTGTACGGTATCGAGTAACTCTTTTCCGAACCCCGCTGCCGTCGCCGGGTCCACTGCTGCCACTCTCTGCATGAATAACTCCTTTATATTTATGAATTTATTGACTACATGGTGCGCACATCGTTCTAACCTATGTAGGCAATCTGTACGGTTAGATGATGAGCGCAGCCTCGGGATTCAGGAATCTTTGCAATGACAACCAATACCGAGCTTTCCTTCTCAACTTCCCCCGCCGGGCGCTTCCTCTTTCTTGGCGGGAGGCTCGCCGTGGACTTCGCAAATTCGATCTTGGCTTCGTCCGGCGGCGACGGTGCATTGAAGGACTGGGAAGGTCTGGTGGCGTTTCTTCAGCAAGCGGGAATTGTTTCCGGCCGCCGTGCAGGAGAATTACATCGCCTGGAACAATCAGATCTCGGGGCGGTTGACGCGCTGTTGCAAAGGGCGCTCCGGCTGCGCGAAAGCTTGCGGGAGGCCTTTGCGGCGAGGGTCGAGGGAAATAGCGTTGAGCGCGTCTTGGTGGAACCGGTGAACCAGCTTTTGCGGATCACCGAGGGTCATGATGAGCTCGTGCAGGAGCAAGGCGAGTGGAAACTTCAGTTCATCGCACGGGAGGGAAGCCTCGAATGGCTGCTGGCTGCGATTGCAAGGTCTGCGGCTGAAATACTCGCGGAGGGTGCGGACGCCCCGTTGCGAAAATGCGCGAACCCAAACTGCGTGCTCTATTTTTATGATACTTCGCGAACCGGACAGCGCCGTTGGTGTTCGATGGCCGTCTGCGGGAATCGAAGCAAAGTAGCGGCCTTTTCTCGAAGGCACACGCCCCGGCGCAAAACAACCTCGGCTTAGGTTTGCACCACTGCTAGAATTTCTCGTTTCCTCATTTCACGTAGCGCGGCGATTCCCCCTTGGCCCAGGGATCATAGCTGTGCGCGAAGACAAGCCGGTCCGCGAGGGGTGGATGGCTGTACAACCAAAAAGTAATGAAGGCCGGCGGATTCGGATCCGCCAGGTCAATTTCTCCCAGCACCTGAAAGGCGTGCGCGGCTACTTCGGCCGAATTCGGAACAAGCCCGTGAATCACTTCCAGACCATAGACGTCGGCCTGATGCTCCTGCATTCGCGTGAACCCGGTCAAGAAGGGAGTCGCAAAAAACATAATGAAGGAAAGGAGAAGCAGCATCACAGCCAAGGAAGCCCAGTCCTCGGGGCCGCGGATTTTCCAGAGCGTCCCCCATCTGCCCAGCGCCCAGTGCAGTCCGCGGAATGCAAGATAGAAAGCCACCAATAGCAGCGCGCCGATAAACAGAAATCCATTGCGAATATGCCCCAGGACGTAATGTCCCATCTCGTGACCAAACACGAAGAGCGTCTCGTCCGTGGTGGTGTCCTTGATGGTCGTGTCCCACACGACGACCCGCTTCGAAACGCCGAATCCCGTGACGTAAGCATTGATCGCATTCTGTTTGAGGCTGGCCTGCATCAAGAACATCCGTTCCCGTGGTATGGACAGGCCGGCGCGTTGGACCACTTTCTGGATCGCAGTAACCAGCTCCGGGTGCTTGGCATCGAGCGGTTCAAACTTGTTGAAGAGGGGATCGATCACCCAGGGGCTTATGAAAAAAGTGGCCAGCACAATCGGCAGTGCCGCGCACCAGAAATAAAACCACCAGCGCCGCGGGCTGCGCCGGATGACGACAAAGAGGATGCCCACGAGAAGGATCGCAAAAATGATGCCGATGAGCTCCCCCTTGGTCCAGTCCCATAACCAGGAGCCCCAGCCCTGCACGGATTGCTCATAGCGCAACGAAAGCGAGTGCCGGTAAACAGACAACGGCAAATCCAAAATGTCCAGGGTGAGAATCAGCAAGGGAACGAAAGCAAAAAGCTGGACGAACCGGCTGTCGCTGATTCGTTCGGCGGTGTCGCGGAATTTGGCCACGAGGCCGGCGCGAAGCACAATGACGAGAACCACCACACCGTAGACGAAGGAAACGAAATAGAGCGTGTAGCCCGCTCGCGAATACGCCACCGCTTTCTCGTAACGGTCGTGAGAAAGCGTGTAGCGCTCCGTCGTTTTGGTCTCTTCGGATTTCGTGGCAGGCGGTTCCGCCGGGTTGGCCCTCTGCACTTGACCGGCCGGTGCTGCTTGCTTTGCCGCGGCGGGTGGACTTGTTTGCGCGGCGGAAACCAATCCCGAGAGGACAAAAGATAGCACCAGAAAAAATGCACCTTGAAACGACAGACACCTGCGCATAAGACCTCCTCGCGTGGCACCCGCCCGCAGACGTCGAGCGGGCCCGACCGGCATTGTTTGCGCGGGAGTATGCCTCAGGGGACTTGCGACCGCAACCTTTCTCATGCCATTCCGCGCCTGCCGCGGAGGGACCGTGCCGGCGGGCCTTGCTTCATTCGCCTCCTGGCCGCGCGACCGAATTGCCTGCAGCGCATTCTCGGCGTATCCTGCGGGTTCAGCCCGAGTGAGAGTACAAGTATGAGATACACATTCCCATACGGCCTAGGATTGCGGTTCGCCCTTCTGGCGGCGCTGGCTGCGGCGTTCGTCCCTATAACGCTGCGCGCGCAATCGCAGAGCGACTCAAGCCAGTCCGTGGCGGACGCCGCCCGCAGATCGCGCGAACAAAAGAAAAAATCCCAGAAACCCGCCAAATCCCTGACAGATGATGATCTGCAGCGTCAGGCGGCGGCCGCTGCGGCTGCGGGCGAAACAGCAACCGCTGGAAGTGCGCAGGGTCAGCCGCCCGCAACGGAATCGGCCCCGGCCCCCGCCGAGGCCGCGGGGCAGAACGCGCCGTCCGATGCAGAAGTCAAAGTATTGAAGGATCAGCTTGCTCAGGCGCAGAAGGATCTCGATCTCCTGCAGCGCGAGTTCGCCCTC
>JBGOWC010000005.1:0-14169 GCA_041478415.1 Terriglobia bacterium | reverse complement strand
CTCCATGACGCGGCGCTTCTGGGTGAGCGCGGCCCTCTCCCTTCCTGTCTTTCTCCTCGGGATGATCGGCGAACGATTCGACGCGCATCTGTCCGCGCGGGCACGCGCATTCATCGAATTGTTGCTCGCGACCCCGGTTGTGCTCTGGGGCGGCTGGCCATTTTTTGTGCGCGCGTGGCAATCGCTGGTGAATCGCAGCCCAAACATGTTCACGCTGATCGCCATGGGAACAGGCGCGGCATTCGGCGAGAGCGTTGTGGCGACGTTCTTCCCCGGCTGGTTTCCCGCCTCGTTTCGCACAGGGATGGGCGGCGTCCCCGTCTATTTCGAGGCCGCGGCGGTGATCACTGCGCTCGTGCTTCTCGGGCAAGTTCTGGAGCTGCGCGCCCGGCAACGCACCTCGGGGGCGATCCGCGCGTTACTTGGTCTGGCGCCGAAGACGGCCCGGCGAGTGGACCCGAGTGGTAGCGAGCAGGATGTGCCGCTGGAGGAAGTGCGCGTCGGCGATCGACTACGCGTGCGCCCCGGCGAAAAGGTGCCCGTGGACGGAGTCGTGCTCGAAGGCGGAAGCGCGGTGGACGAGTCCATGGTAACGGGCGAGCCGCTGCCTATCGAAAAGGGGCCCGCCGACCGCGTCACCGGAAGCACGGTGAACGCGAGTGGCAGTTTTCTGATGCGCGCCGAACGCGTGGGCTCGGAAACGCTCCTCGCGCAGATCGTGCGCATGGTGAGCGAGGCGCAGCGAAGCCGCGCGCCGATCCAGCGAATGGCCGACCGCGTCTCGGTCTATTTTGTGCCTGCGGTGGTCGCGGCTGCGGGACTTGCCTTTCTCGGCTGGGCGCTCTTCGGGCCGGAGCCGCGGCTGGCACACGCGCTGGTCGCCGCCGTGGCCGTCTTGATCATCGCTTGCCCCTGCGCGCTGGGGCTGGCGACACCAATGTCCATCATGGTCGGCGTCGGCCGCGGCGCCGCTGCGGGTGTGCTTGTGCGCAACGCCGAAGCGCTCGAGACGCTTGCGAAAGTGGACACTCTTGTCGTGGACAAAACAGGAACGCTGACGGAGGGGAGGCCACGCGTCGCTGCGATCCAATTGTTTCCGGGTGGGGTAAGCAACGAAATAGAGTTACTGCGGCTTGCGGCGAGCCTCGAACGTTCCAGCGAACATCCGCTGGCGTCGGCGATTGTTGCCAGCGCCCGGGAAAAAAGCCTGGAGCTTTCCGAGCCGCAGGGATTTTCCTCCGAGGCGGGCCAGGGTGTGCGAGGCAATGTCAACGGCAGAGAAGTCGCGGCGGGGACCCAGGCATTTCTGATGAGCCTGGGTATTGTCGTGCCGGCACAAGATTCCAGCGGAGGCTTGCGGCCGGCTGATGCCGCCGTGACGCCTGTTTTTGTGGCGTTGGATCGCAAGGCAGCCGGCGTGATTCTGCTAAGTGACCGGATCAAAGCTTCTACGCCCGAGGCGATTCGCGCCCTCCATGCCGAGGGGATGCGCATCGTGATGGTTACCGGCGATCGCCGCGGGACCGCGCAAAGTGTGGCTCAGGAGCTCGGGATCGATGAAGTCGAAGCAGAGGTCATGCCGCAGCAGAAAACCCAAATAATCCAGCGGCTGAAACAGCAGGGCCGCACCGTGGCCATGGCCGGAGACGGAATCAACGACGCGCCGGCGCTCGCGGCGGCCCACGTCGGCATTGCCATGGGGAATGGCACGGACGTGGCCATCGAGAGCGCTGGGATCATCCTCGTGAAAGGCGATTTGCGGGGCATCGTTCGGGCGCGGCGGCTGAGCAGAGCCACGCTGCGGAATATCCGCCAGAACCTGATCTGGGCGTTTCTCTATAATGCGCTCGGAATTCCGGTGGCCGCCGGAGTTTTCTACCCGATCTTCGGATGGCTCCTGAGTCCCATGCTCGCGAGCGCCGCCATGAGCTTTAGCTCGGTTTCCGTCATCGCCAACGCCCTGCGTCTCCGCAAAGCCCCTCTCTGAGCAGGGTGCCCTTGGAAGCGCCTGTCCGGCCCTGACCGTTTCGCTCCCCCATCGTCTAAACCGACAGAGCATGGAACATTTCGGTATGCCGTCGCGTATGAATGAGTAAGCGAAGCCCTGCGGGGCTTGCGGGGGTCTGTCATGTTGGGAAACGGCAACGGAAACGGCAAAAACGGGAAGAAGCGGCGCCGGAGAATCATTTGGATTTCGACGGCTGCGCTGATCGCGATTGGCGGGGGGTACGGCGTCATGGCCGCCCTGCGCCCCAACCGCACCATTGACCCCTCGAAGCTTGCCGTGGCCGAACGGGGCGACCTGGCGCGCGTGGTTGTGGCCACGGGGAAGATCCAGCCGCTCGCCAAGGTCGAGATCAAGTCCAAAGCCAGCGGCATCGTTAAGAAGCTCTACCTGGATTACGGTGACCGCGTGAAGATGGGACAGGTCCTGGCCGAGCTCGACAAGGTCCAGCTCGAAGCCAACGTGCGGGAGTCGCAGGCCAATCTGCAGGCCGCCGAAGCCACGCGCCTGGCGGCGCAATCCACCCTCGAACGGAACAAAGTGGACGCCGAGGGTCCTGATGTGCCGTTCTTGAAATCGAGCATGGACCGCGCCGAACAGATGTACAGGGACGGCCTGATCTCCAAAGCCCTCGTCGAAGACTCCGAAAAAAGCTACAAGCTGGCGCTGAACAAGCAAATGAGCGCGCAGCGAAACCTCGCCGTTTCGCGCGCGGAAATTGCCAAGTCGGAAGCGCAGGTCGCGCAGGCCCGCGCCGCTCTCGAGCGCGCCGACGAAGACCTCCGCAATTCGACGATTGTCAGCCCGATTGATGGGCTGGTGCTTTCGCGCGACGTGCAGGTCGGTGACGCGGTGAGCTCCATCCTCGTCCTCGGCTCGCAAGCCACCCTGGTCCTCACCCTCGGCGACGTCAGCGAAGTCTACGTGCAGGGCAAAGTGGACGAAGCCGACATCGGCAAGGTCTATCTGAACCAGCCGGCGCGCATCGTTGTGGAATCGTTCAAGGACAAAAAGCTCACCGGCAAGGTGACCAAGATTTCGCCCCTCGGCAAAGAAAAAGACAACGTAACCACCTTCGAAGTGCGCGTCTCCATCCTGAATCCCGGCGGCGAGCTGAAGGCCAACATGAGCGCGAACGCGGAAATCCTGCTCGAAGAAAAGAAAAACGTTCTGATGATTCCGGAGGCGGCGCTGATCTACGACAAGGACCGCAGTGCCTCGGTCGAGACGCCGGACCCGAAGGCCGAAAAGGGCAAGAAAAAACTCTCCGTCAAACTGGGAATCTCAAACGGCGTGAAAACCGAAATCCTCGCCGGGCTCACCGAAAAGCAGCAAGTGGTCCTGCAGTAGCAACAAGCCCGTCGGCAAAAGGCTATGGTTCCACCGCGACACTTTGCATGGGGATTGTTTCAGGCAGTCAGTCTTGCGCTGGCTGTTGCTTCGCCGCTCACACACTCAAGGGAAAAGGCTGTTGCAAATGTAGAGGTGCAACTGGTGACCGACGAGGCGGACGCCGTGTTGGATCTCCTCTCGGCCAAACGTGCTGGCCGCGCCGTGGCGGAAGAGGACTGGCGGCGCGTCTTTGCGAGCGAAGGCTATCAAAGGCTCAAGAAGCGTGAGGAGTCGTTGAAGCGCCCATTTGAGAATTCAGAGTTCAAGAGCTTTGTGCTGTCGGATGAAGTTGCGACAAGCGCGAACGGCTTGCGTGCGACCCTCGAGCGGTGGAAAAACGCGGACCTCAATGCAGCCGCCGGGCGCGCCCTGTCGTATCTGCCTCCGAACGCATTGATCCGCGCAAAGATCTATCCGGTCATCAAGCCGCAGACGAACAGCTTCGTTTTTGAGACGCAGACTGACCCCGCCATTTTTCTCTTCATTGACCCGGCGCAGACCAAAGAGCAGTTCGAGAATACTGTGGCGCACGAGCTTCATCACATTGGCTATGCAGGCGCCTGTGAGGGTAAAGAAGGGACTCCTCCGAACAATACCACCACGAAACCAGTGCGAATAGTTTTGGACTGGATCGGCGCGTTCGGCGAAGGCGTGGCCATGCTGGCAGCCGCAGGAGGACCGAACATCCACCCACATCAGTTTAGCAAACCGGAGGATCGCCTCCGTTGGGACCGGGACGTTGCGAACACAGGCCATGACCTCCAGCAAGTGCAGGCGTTTTTCCTTGATGTTCTCGACCAGAAACTAAAGAGCGACGAAGAGATTCAAGAAAAAGCATTTTCCTTCTTCGGGATCCAAGGTCCCTGGTACACGCTCGGCTGGACGATGTCAGTGACGATTGAGGGAGAGTTGGGCCGCCCCTATTTGATCAGCAGCCTTTGCGATCCGCGGCGCTTGCTTTCCGCTTACAACGAAGCGGCGGCGCGGAAAAACCTGCGCACGAGCGACGCGCTTCCTCTGTGGTCGGAGGAATTCTTGCGGCGGATCGGTGCGCAGGCTCCCAAAAACGAAGCCGGGAAAACGCCGTGAATTTTCGCGATCTGCTTCGAGATACTCTGGCAACGCTCTGGGCGCACAAGCGTCGCACGCTCCTGACCATGTTCGGCATCGCCTGGGGAATCATCTCGATCACCGTGATGGTTGCGGCGGGGCAGGGGCTTGGCGTCGGGATCTCCAAACAACAGGAGACTTTTGGAAAGGACGTGATGATTATCTTTGCCGGCCGCACGAGCATGCAGGCAGGCGGGACGCGCGCCGGGCGTGTCGTGCGATGGGATGAAGACGACTATCTCGCTGTGGGTAAAGAATCGCCGGCCTGCAAATACGTCTTGCCGGAGCTCGGCAACGAAGTGCAAGTGCGCAGTCTCTTCAACAGCGGCGGGTTGAATGTTGTTGGCTCGCTGCCTCCGTTCGCCGAGATTCGCAGCATTGACGTGGCCGAGGGGCGTTTCTATAACGACGCGGACAACGACGACGGCCGGCGCGTCGCCTTTCTCGGCAGCGACACCAAGAAGCAGCTCTTTGCCGAGCGCGAAGCCCTCGGAAGCACCATCTGGCTCAACAGCGTGCCGTACACCGTCATCGGCGTGATGAAGCACAAAGAACAGAATTCGAGTTACGACGGTTCCGACACGCGCAAAGTTTTCATTCCCTACAACGCGATGCGGCGGGATTTTCCGAACAAGCCGCCCGCCGTCGAGCACACCGTGGACCGGCTGCTGGCTGCTCCGTGGTCTCTCGAGACGCACGAAGACTGCGTCCGCCAACTGCGCCGTTCGCTCGGACGGCTGCATGGCTTCGACCCGCGCGACAAAGAAGCCGCGGGTATTTGGGACACGGTGAAGGAAGCCAAGGCGCGCTGGATGATCATCGATGGAATGAAAATGTTCATGGGCGCCGTCGGAGTCGCCACGCTGTTTCTCGGCGGGCTGGGCGTGATGAACGTGATGCTCGTCTCCGTGCGCGAACGCACGCGGGAAATCGGCGTGCGCATGGCGCTCGGAGCGACGCGGCGTTCCATCCTGCGGCAATTTTTTCTGGAGACGCTGATCGTCGTGTTCTTAAGCGGCGGAAGCGGATTGGCGCTGGCGTATGGTTTTTGCATGCTCATCAATCTGGCGCCGATGCCGCCCTTTTTCGCCGGGATGTTGACGGATTGGCGCTTGGGCACGATCTCCGTCGTGTTGCTGGGCGCCGTCGCGGTGCTCTCGGCAGTCTATCCCGCGAACAAGGCGGCGTCCGTTGACCCCATCGAAGCGCTTCGGTTCGAGGCAGGCGGCTAAATGATCCTGTTCCAGATTTTTCGCGAAGCTTGGTCCGCGCTGGGGCGCAATCCCGTGCGCAGTCTGCTGACCATGATGGGCATCATCTGGGGCATCGTCGCGGTGACGCTTCTCATCAGCTACGGTGCAGGCTTCCGCGGCGTCCTGATGTACACATTTGAAGTGTTTGGCAAGGGTGCGGTTGTCTGCTGGCCGGGAACGACCAGCGAACAGGCCGGCGGCGAGCGCGCCGGCAAGGCCGTCCACTTTGAGCAGGAGGACGCCGAGTGGGTGAAAGCGCAGTCGCCGCTGGTGCAGCGCGTCACGCTCGAAACAGTGCGCTTCAAGGGTATCTCCCACGATGAACGGCTTTCCGACACGGCCATTCGCGGCGTTTATCCCGAGTACGGCGACCTGCGGAATGAAATTCCGATGGAAGGGCGATGGATTTCCGCCGAAGACGTCGCTGAGCGAAGGCGCGTTGTGTTTCTCGGCGCGGTACTGCGGAAAAAACTATTCAGCGGAACGCCCGCAATCGGACAGGACGTGCGCATTGACGGTGTGCGCTACAGCGTCATCGGCTCGATGGATACGAAATTTTCCGACAGCAACTACTTCACCAGCGACGACGAATCCGCGTTCATTCCCTACACGGCTGCCGGCGAGATGTGGGATACGCGCTACGCCAGCGTGATGCTCTTTGCGCCGGTTGCGCCGCAGTTTGAGGCCCGGGCGATGCAGCAGGTGCGCGCGGCCATCGCCAGCCGTCAGCGCTTCTCGGCGACGGACAAACGCGCCATCACCATGTTTGGCCGGGAAGAGTTCAAACCCATCATGGAAGGCTTGACCATCGGGATCGAGGCGCTGCTTGCGCTGATTGGCGCGCTGACGCTCGGCATCGGCGGTGTGGGAGTGATGAACATCATGCTCGTGTCCGTCGAGGAGCGCGTCCGTGAGATCGGTTTGCGGCGTGCCCTGGGCGCGCGGCGCGCGCACATTCGCTGGCAGTTCCTCGCCGAAGCCCTGGCGCTCACGCTGGCGGCGGGCGTTGTCGGCATACTTCTCTCCGTCGCCATCACGTCGGCGATCGGCACGCTGCCGTTCCTGGGGCCCGCCTACGAAGACGACTCGGGCAAGGTGGACATCCGCCTCGCCGTTTCGTTCACCACGATGATGATTTCCACAGGTATTCTGATCGTTGTCGGCGTGATCAGCGGCCTCGTGCCTGCGATTCAGGCCGCGCGTCTCGATCCGGTCGAAGCCCTCCGCTTCGAGTAGGCACAGCGCCTCTTTAAGGCCAAACCGCAACGCAAGCTTGTCATTCCAAGCGGAGTCCCGACGATTCTTGTCGGGACGCAGTCGAGGAATCTCTCTTTGATTTGACAGAATTCGGAGAAATCCCTCGGCTCGTCCGCCATCGGCGGACTCGCTCGGGATTACACTTCCTTGATTGTGGCGGCTAACTCTTGCCCAGCAGAGATTCAACGTACGCGAGCATTTCGGGTGAATCCCACTGCTGCGCTCCGACTACTTTGCGGGCGATCTTGCCCTTGCGGTCAATGATGTAAGTTTCCGGAATCATGGACGTTCCGTAATCCAGGGCAATTGGCGATTTGTTGTCTTTCGCGTTGGGGTCGCGCCACGTCTGGAACATCACCGCCTGATTTTTGAGAAACCTCTCGTAGGCCGAAGGGTCTCCGTCGGCGCTGACGCCGAGAACGACCCCTCCGCGCGAGGCAATCCGCTGCTGGAGCCGATTGAGCGCGGGCATCTCTTCGACGCACGGCAGGCACCAGCTGGCCCAGAAATTCAGCACCACTATTTTCCCACGCAGGTCCGACAGGTGTCCGGGCTTCCCGTCGAGCGTGACGGCAAAATCCGGAGCGGTCTTTCCGGCAATGGACGCTTCCCCCTGGCGGTAACTTGGCAGCGCGAAGACGACGAGAATTGCCGCGGCGAGCGCCAATCCGGTCCATGCGAGTACTTTTCGGGCGATTCCCATCAAATGCTATAATACAGGTTCCGCACCAGACCGGGAAACGGTCCACGTACCCCACACCAGGATGCCCAACGAAGCCACCATCAGCGCCATCGTCCCCGCCCGCAACGAAGACGCGGTGATCGCCGCCTGCGTTGCATCGCTTGCACGCCAGCCCGAAATCGGCGAAATCCTTGTTGTGAACGATCAGTCGTCCGACGGAACGGCAGGAATTCTCGCGCGCCTTACGCAGCAGATTCCGCATCTCCGCGTATTGGAAACGGGCCGCGTGCCGCCCGGGTGGGTGGGAAAAAACTATGCCGCGTCGCTTGGCGCGGCCCAGGCGCATTTGGCGTGGCTGTTATTTACGGACGCGGATTCGGAACATCTTGAAACCTCGGCGGCCCGAGCGCTGCAAATCGCTAATGAAACCAACTCGGCGTTGATCTCGTTTTCACCGGAGCAAGTCACAGAGACGTGGTGGGAGAAATCGCTCATCCCGTTCATCTATTGTCGGTTGGCGGAACGTTTTTCGTATGACGCGGTAAACGATCCAGCATCACCGGCTGCCGCGGCCAACGGGCAATATCTGTTGATTCGCCGCGACGCTTACGATGCGATCGGCGGGCACGCCAGCGTCGCAGGAAAAATTCTGGAAGATGTCGCCTTGGCGCGGCGCGTAAAGGGCGCGGATTTTCGGCTCTGGTTCGGTTCGGGAAGGGGAGCCGTGCGCGTGCGCATGTACCGGACATTCCGCTCCATGTGGGAAGGCTGGCGAAAGAATCTCTTTCTGCTCATGGGGAGCACTTCGGATTGCATGGGGCGAGAACTGCTCTCGAGCGTGCCGTGGATTCCATGCTTGTTGCTTCTCGCAGGATTCGCGTGGCCCGTTCTGTCATTGCTCGGACTCGGTTTGCTGCTGGGCCGCCATGCGGTCTACGCCGCGGCCCTGGCGCGTAACCATTTTCCGGTCTCCCGAATCATCTATTACGTACCCGCCGTCGTATTGTACGCAGCCGTGGTCCTCGCTTCGTGGCGCAGTCATGCGCGCGGCCGCGTGGAGTGGAAGGGCCGGGAGTATCCGGTGGGAGTGCCCGCACCGGAGAGTGAAAGACGCTGATGGTCACCATCACGCGAAAGATCGAATTCTCCGCTTCGCACGTTTACCACAACCCGGCGTTCAGCGCCGAGGAGAACCGCCGCGTTTTTGGGAAGTGCAACAATCCGCATGGCCACGGGCACAATTACGTTCTCGAAGTGACCGTAGCCGGTGAACCGAATCCCGCGACGGGAATGGTCCTGGACTTGAAAGAGCTGAAAGACTTGCTCCAGCGCGAAGTGATGGATCGCATGGACCATCGTCACCTGAATTACGAAGTGCCTGAGTTGGCTGGGAAAATTCCCACGTGTGAGAACATCGCGCGGGTGATCTGGGACTTACTCGAACCAAAAATAGCCCAGGGACGGCTGCACCGCATCCGGCTGTATGAGTCGCCCGATTTATTTGTAGACTGCCACCGCAATGGAGCGTTGCGCGGATGAGCGGCGCATTGCAGATCGAGCTCACGCGGCGCTATCGCTTCGCCGCGTCGCACCGGTTGCATAGCGCGCGGCTGAGCGAAGCCGAAAACCAGAGCGTCTACGGGAAGTGCAACAACCCTTACGGCCACGGACACAACTATGTCGTTGAGGTTAGCTTGTCCGGGGCCGTGGACCCGGCCACGGGAATGATCGCGAATCTTGCCGATCTGGACGGGTACGTCGAGCGCGAAGTGATTGAGGCATTTGACCACCGCAATCTGAATGAAGAGGTTCCTGCCTTTCGCGAGCGCGTCCCCACGACGGAAAACTTGTGCATCGAGATTTTTTCGCGCCTGAAACACTTTCCGGCGGCGAGACTCGAGCGTATTCGCATTGAAGAGACGGGGAACAACAGCTTCGAGTATGCTGGTGAAGGCCAAAAGGGGAGCCGGTCGTGACCAAACAGTCGGAAGAACTTCTTCTGAACGACAGAAGCGGCAGCAGCCAGTCCGAGAGCATCGCCGATCTTGTGCGCCGGATGCTCGCGCTCGTCGGGGAGGACACGGAGCGCGAAGGCCTGCGCAAGACGCCGGAGCGGTTTGAGAAGGCGCTGAAATTTCTGACCAGCGGCTATCACCAGGACGCCGAGCACATCCTCAACGGCGCGACCTTCAAGGTTTGTTACGACGAGATGGTCATCGTCAAGGACATCGAATTCTTCAGCTTGTGCGAGCACCATCTTCTGCCGTTCTTCGGCAAGTGCCACGTGGCTTACCTGCCCAACAAGCGCGTGATCGGCCTGAGCAAAGTCGCGCGGCTCGTGAACATGTTCGCGCGCCGGCTGCAGATCCAGGAGCGGCTGACCAGCCAGATTGCCAAGGCCATCGAGGAAAAGATCAGCCCCGAGGGCGTCGGCGTGATCATCGAGGCGCGTCACCTGTGCATGCAAATGCGCGGCGTGGAAAAGCAGCACGGCCAGGCGGTCACCAGCGCGATGCTCGGCGCTTTTCGCCAAAACAAGCAGACTCGCGACGAATTTTTGGCTCTGATCCGGCCCAATGCGAGTTGACGAGCTTCCTTCCGGCGCGCCGGCCTCAGCTTGACATTGCTTTACAGTTTCAAAGATGTTGTGTTAGCCTCTCTGTGGTCGAAGAAAAGAGAAAATTCATACCAGGGGACGACGGAGAGGGCGCCTTGAGTGACGTAAAAATGGTGTTGATTGAACAGTTCCGCACCCATCCAAAAGACACGGGCTCACCGGAAGTTCAGATTGCTCTGTTGAACGAGCGGATCAACTACCTCACCACGCATCTCAAGTCGCACGTGAAAGACCACGCATCGCGCCGCGGGCTGATCATGATGGTTAACAAGCGCCGGCGCTTGCTGGACTACCTCAATCGGCGTGACCCGGATCGGTATCGCGAGATTGTCGAGCGCCTTAGCCTGCGTAAGTAGCCGCGCCCACAGCCGGCTTCTTTTTCTTCAGAGCGATGTGACGCGAACACAGCGATGTGTGTCCGCCGGAATGCGGATGCCCTTGGCCGTTTTGCGCCACAACTCAGTCTGAACGGCGTCGCTGCCCCTCGCCTCTTTTCTACTCGACACGTACGGAAGCACGAAGCTTCTGCAGGAAAAGGCTCCGCCGTGGTGCGGGGCAAAAGGAATGTGACACATGTCTGAGAATTCTCATCTTCCAGCTCCACACCAGGTTTCCGTCGAAGTCGGGGGACGTACCCTGACGCTCGAGACGGGCAAGATAGCCAGGCAGGCCAATGGCGCGGTCCTGGCGCGCTATGGCGACAGCGTGGTGCTCGTCACCGCCTGCATGGCGTCGAGTGTGAATGACCGCGATTTTCTCCCTCTGACCGTGGACTACCGCGAATACACCTATTCCGCCGGAAAGATTCCCGGAGGGTTTTTCAAGCGCGAAGGGCGTCCCAGCGAACGCGAAATTCTGGTTTCCCGGCAAATTGACCGGCCGCTGCGGCCGCTCTTTCCAGCGTCCTGGCGGAACGAAACCCAGGTTGTCGCCATGGTGCTTTCGGCCGACAGCGAGAACGACCCCGACGTGATCGCCATAACCGGCGCGTCCGCCGCGGCGTTCTGCTCGGACCTGCCGTTTGAGACGCCGCTCGCTTCGGTCCGCGTCGGCCTGCTCAACGGCCAGCTCGTCGCCAATCCGACCGTCGCCGAGCAGAAGACCAGCCTGATGAACATCGTCATCGTCGGCAGCGAAGACGCCATCGTGATGGTCGAGTCCGGCGCACTCGAAGTTTCCGAAGAAGCCGTTGCCGATGCTCTCGAGTTCGGCCACGCGCAGATCAAGCGCATCGTCGCCGCCATCCGTGCGCTCTACGCCAAGGTCAACCCGAAAAAAGTTGTCGTCGCGCCGCTCCCGTTCGATGAGAAGCTCGCCGCCGAGATTGAGAAGAAGTACGGCGAACGGCTGCACGACGCGCTCAACACGGAGAAACACCCGAAGAAGGAAAGCTACCACCTCGTGGATGCGCTGAAAGATGAATTAGCCGCGGCCATCCCCGAAGAGGAAGAAGAGAAGCTGAAGTTGGCGAAGCGCGCCTTTGGGCGGCTCCGCGAAAGGTATTTCCGGGACGACATCCTGAATGCGAAGCGGCGTCCCGACGGCCGGCGATTCGATCAGGTCCGCCAGATCAGTTGCGAAGTCGGTATTCTCCCGCGCGTGCATGGCTCGGCGCTGTTCACCCGCGGCGAGACCCAGGCGCTCGCCACGCTCACGCTCGGCACCAAGGAAGATATGCAGCGGCTGGACCTGCTCTTCGCGCAGGACACTTTCAAGCGCTTCATGTTGCACTACAATTTCCCCCCGTTCAGCGTGGGCGAAGTGAAGTTCCTGCGCGGACCCGGTCGGCGCGAAATCGGTCACGGCGCGCTGGCCGAACGTGCCATTGCAAACCTGCTCCCGGCGGAAGCCGAATTCCCCTACGCCATGCGGCTTGTTTCTGACATTCTCGAGTCCAACGGCTCGTCCTCGATGGCCACCGTCTGCGGTGCCTCGCTTGCACTCATGGACGCGGGCGTGCCGATGAAGTCGGCCTGCGCGGGCATCGCCATGGGCCTCGTCGTCGGCGACGCCTCCAAGTACGCCATCCTCACGGACATCGCCGGCGCCGAAGACCACTACGGCGACATGGATTTCAAAGTTGCCGGAACGCGGGCGGGCATCACCGCGCTGCAGATGGACATCAAGGTGTCCGGCATCGGCATCGGCATGATGCGCGAAGCCCTGGCCCAGGCGAAGAAAGCGCGCCTGGAAATTCTGGACATCATGGATCGCACCCTCGATACCCCGCGCGCGGCCATGTCGGCCTACGCGCCTCGGCTCTTCATGCTCACGATTCCGACCGACAAGATCCGCGACCTCATCGGACCCGGCGGCAAGAAGATCAAGTCCATCATCGAAGCCACCGGCGTGAAGATTGACGTGATGGATGACGGCAAAGTCCACGTCTTCGCCACCAGCGGTTCGTCGGGCGATGCCGCGCTGCAGATGATCCGCGACGTTACCGCCACCGCCGAAATCGGCAAAACCTATCTCGGCAAAGTCGTCCGCCTCGCGGACTTCGGCGCGTTCGTCGAGATATTCCCGGGAACCGACGGCTTGCTGCACATCAGCGAAATCTCCGAGCACCGCATTCGCGACGTTCGCGACGAGCTGAAGCTCGGCGACCAGGTCCTGGTAAAAGTGCTTTCGATCGAGGGCAACAAAGTCCGGCTCTCGCGCAAAGCGCTTATCCGCGAAGCCCGCGAGAAGCAGCAGAAGCCAGCCGACACCGGCGCGGCCGGCGCGGACTGAGTTCTCTCCATTCTGAAAAACGAAAACGCCCCCGATCCGCTCGGGGGCGTTTCTTTTTTCTCTGCGATCCTCAGCGCTCTCTGCGTCTCAGCGTTGTCTTTTTCTTCCTTTACCTTTTTCCCTCATTACCTCTCGCCATGCACCGCGTCCAGCGCGCCCCCCAGTGCATCAAGAGCCTTCCGGGCTGTTGCAAGGATCGGTTCTGCGTTTTCCTCGGTGGCGTGCTCCTCGAGCCAGCCGCGCCACGCCGCGCGATGCGCCTTGTCGGCTTCCTCGTGCACCGCGAAGTACGCAAGGCCCTTCGGCTCGTTGACGCCGTAGAAGCGCCGCAGCCCGTCCATCTTGGTCGTGGCGATTTCCGGCACCTGCGATTCGTAGGCGTAGAGCGCGGCGACGGCTTCCGCAGCCGGGCGTTCGGCGCAAATCGTGCGGAAAGTCTCAACAACCGCCTGCGTTCCCGGCAGCGACGGCGATGCGGCGATGTCCTCCTCGCTCACCCCCACGGCTTCGGCGAAATCGAGCCAGAGTTTCGGGTGGGGCCGCGCGGGGTTTTCTTCCTCGGCCAGATTTTCGAGCACCACCTCGCGAAGGTTGTCCTCGGCGCGATTCGCGAGTACGCGTAGATGCCGCGGAAACGCCTCGACGTGGCGGTAATACTGCGCGGCGTAGAGCTGCAACGCGGCGCGGTTCAGCTTGCCTTCTTGCCAATCCTGATAGAACGGATGCTTCAGCAGGTGGCGCGCTTCGATCGCCTGGTCGAGATGCGCCACTAGATTCCCCTTGGCCGTGGACATTTCCTCTTTTCCTCCGAAATGAGGCCGGCTCGTCCCGTAGGCGACGCCGGCATGTTCTGATAGCCGCAAATCTTATCAGAATTTTCCGCATCCCGCCGCGATTCCGGGGTACTCCCCCTGTCCGCGACGCCCTTGTTCCGTCTAATGTTCGGACGGCTCCTCGGAGGTGGCGTGTGAATACTTTCTGGCAGGACATCCGTTTTGGCCTGCGAACCTTGGGTAAGAACGCCGGTGTCACAGCCCTCGCCGTCCTTGCTCTGACTCTAGGCATTGGAGCGAATACCGCGATCTTTAGTGTTGTCAATACCGTGCTGCTCCGCCCGCTG
>JBGOWC010000299.1:0-3290 GCA_041478415.1 Terriglobia bacterium | reverse complement strand
GTGCGCGCGCGAGCTGGCCTGCTTGCAACACGCACGAGCGTGACGCAAAATCTCACATGCGAGGTTCGCTTATGAAGAAGCTTGCGGTTGTGGTTTCCATGCTGATGGCAATTGGATTTTTCTATGCATGGGCGAGGCCCGTTGTTCCGCCGGCGGCGCCGAGCGGGATGGCCGTGCCGGAGTATGACAAGAGCGGCGCGCTCGTACGGCCGAAGAATTTCGATCAGTGGACGTTTGTGGGATCCAACATCGGGATGAGCTACTCCGCCGGCGAAACGAGCGGGCCGGGGGAATTCCACAACATCCACACGCAGCCGCAGGCCTACGCGCAGTACGCGAAGACGGGCACGTTCCCGGAGAAAACGATGTTTCTGCTGGCGGTCTACGAGCCGGCGCAAAAGGTGTCCATCAACAAGAGCGGCTACTTTGAAGGGCCGATGGCCGGACTAGCCGTCTCGGTGAAAGACCACGAGCATTTCAAAGAGGGCTGGGCATATTTCAGTTTTGGCGAAGGCAGCAAATTGGCGGAAAGCGCCCAGGCGATGGCGAAGCCGATGTGCTACGACTGCCACGCACAGCACGCCGATCAGGACAACGTCTTCGTGCAGTTCCATACGGTGCTGCGCAGCCTCCACAAAAACGATTCCCATCCCACGAACAAGTAGCTTCTCTTCACAATGCGCGCTTGCAGGCGCCTCGCGTGAGTGTTACGTTTCGCGCGCAATGTGAGTCCTATCCAAATGAGGTGAATGATGCGGCGATTTCTATTGTCCCTAATTGCGGTCTGTGTGGCGGCGGTATTGCCGGTTCGCGGGCAGGACCGGGCGGAGCTTGCTCCCGAAGTGCGCGCATTCGTGAAGGTGGATGCGCCGGTCGTGGCGCTGACGCACGTCCGCGTGATTGACGGTACCGGCGCGGCGGCGCGCGCGGACCAGACGCTGGTGATCCGCGACGGAAAAATTGCCGCGATGGGCGATGCGGCGAAGGTCAGCGTTCCGGATGGCGCGAAGGTGCTGGACCTGGCCGGCTACACGGTGATTCCCGGGCTCGTCGGGATGCACGATCACATGTATTACCCGGCCCCCGATGGACCGCCCGCGATGTATCCGGAACATGCCACGAGTTTTCCCCGGCTCTATCTGGCGGGTGGCGTGACCTCGATCCGCACGACGGGCAGCCTCGAAACTTACACCGACCTTGAGCTGAAGCGCCTGATCGACTCCGGAAAAATGGCCGGGCCGAAGATGCATGTCACCGGGCCGTATCTTGAAGGCGAGGGATCTTTCACGCCCCAAATGCATCAACTCAGAAACGCCGAGGATGCGCGGCAGACGGCGGAGTTTTGGATGGCGCAGGGCGTGACGTCGTTCAAGGCGTACATGCACATCACGCCCGACGAATTGGCCGCCGTCGTGAAGGCGGCGCACGCGCGCGGAATCAAAGTGACCGGCCACCTGTGCTCGATTGGATTTCGCGAGGCCGCGGCAATTGGGATCGACGATCTGGAACATGGCCTGGTTGTGGACATGGAATTTCATCCCGATAAGAAGACGGGCGTTTGCCCAAACGTTGGGGAAGCCGATCGTGAAATAGCAGAGAAGCTCGAGATTGCAAGCGCGCCGGTCCAGGAGATGATCCGCGATTTGGTGGCGCACCATGTGTCGGTGACCTCGACGCTCCCGGTCTTTGAAACGATCGTGCCAAACCGGGCGCCGCTCGATCCGCGTATTCTGGATGCGATGACGCCGCAGGCGCGGATTTCGTACCTGGAGACGCGTTCGGTGATCTCCAACAACGCGGCGAAATCCTACTGGCCGGCGCTGTTCAAGAAAGAACTGCAATTCGAGCGCGAGTTCGTCAAGGCAGGGGGTCTCCTCCTCGCGGGGCTAGACCCGACGGGATATGGAGGCGTGATCGCGGGCTTCGGCGACCAGCGGGAAGCCGAGCTGCTCGTGGAAGCGGGGTTCACCCCAATTGAGGCCATTCACATCGCGACCTCGAACGGCGCGGAGTATCTTGGGGAACTCGACAAGATCGGCACGCTTGCGGCAGGGAAGACGGCGGACATCGTGGTGATTCACGGCGACCCGTCGGCGAATATCGCCGACATCGAGAAAGTCGAGATCGTGTTCAAGGATGGCATCGGCTACGACTCGGCGAAGCTGATCGAATCCGTGCGCGGGCTCGTGGGATTGCGGTGAAACGAAGGAACGCAGCGCAGTTGACGATACGGCGTTGCGTCAGGGCAACAGATTCTTTCCGTCGGCGGCGGGGAGAGCGAGTCCAACGCGGACGGCAAGAGTAGGCGCGACATCGCGCATGTCAATGATGCCGAGCGAGCGGCCCGCAGGCACGCCCGGTCCCACCAGGAAGAACGCCGCGCGTAGATCGGGCAAATCCGGGAGCGAGCCGTGCGCGCCGCCGTGCTTGATCTTTGCGATGAGCGGGGCGTTGCGGGACTCCGCCATTTTCCAGCCCGGCCGGAGCCCAACGAAAAACGAAGCGGAAGGAAAACCGCCGCGATCGTGGAGCTGAGTTGCGTCGAGGATGCGGTCGATTCCGTTGGCGGGATCCGCGGCGAGTTTTTCAAGGAGGGCGCGGACCTGCGCGAGCGTCGCCGAGTCGCGGGGATCCTTCAGGACAATGGCCGCTGCGCCGCCGTTGATCCAGGGCATGGCGCGCCAGTCCCTTGTTTTTCCTTTCACATCCACGGTGAATAGTCCCGCTTTCTGGAACGCGGCGAAAAGATTCAGCTCGTTGTCTACGGGCACAAAGCCGTGGTCGGAAGCGACGGCAACATACGCGCGGCCGGGCGCGAGCCGCTCCGCGGCCGCCCGCAGCGAGCCGATAATGGTATCCAGCCGCTCGAGGATGGCGATGCTTTCGGGGCTGAACGGGCCGGTCTCATGCTCGATATGGTCGAGGGCGGTCAGATGGAGCGTCAGGAGCTGCGGACGCTTTTTTTCGAGCAGCCACACCGCGTAGCGGCCGCGGACTTCATCGCCCTCGGAAGCCGTGTCGATGCCGCTCTTGTAAGGACCGAGATCCACTTGCGCCTCGGCGAGCAGACCGGGCGTGGCGACGGCGCGAAGGAGTTTTTCGTCGTCGGATGTGTTCGCGCGCCAGTACTCCGGGATATTCCAGGTGATGTGCGCGCCGACGGTGGCGGGCCACTGAATGCTCGCGGTCGTGCGGCCCGCCGCTGCCGCGACATCCTAGAGCGTGGGCACGCGGATGTCTTCGCTGTACCAAAACCAGCCGCCGTCGTTCTTCTGCAGCGGATCGAATGT
>JBGOWC010000290.1:0-3409 GCA_041478415.1 Terriglobia bacterium | reverse complement strand
TTCTCCTTCGCATCCATCATTGTTTGCCCGCCCCACCGCGTCCTAAATATACTCTTGCGTTAGATATACCAATGAGGTATATAGTCCGAGCCCGAAATCGTAGTGGTTTCGAAGGCATCGAGTTTCACCCGCAACCCCTCCCGGAAAAGCGAGCCTCCTCCGATGTGCCCTGCGTTCCTTCGCCGCCCGGTCTTGGCGGCCGCGTTAACCTTTTCCCTGGCATCGGCGTCCAACTCCGCTCACGTCGACGCTCTCGGAGTCATCATGCAAGCCAAAGAAGCCCGCATCAGCACAAGCCCCGTCTCCGCGGGCTCAAGCGTCTACGATGGTGATCGTCTCTCTACAGAAGCCAATGGCTCTCTGAGTCTCCGCGCCGGCGCCGCGACAGTCTTTCTAGCCGCCGACACCTGCGCAACGTTCCGCAACCTTCCCGACTCGAAGAACGGCGCCGCCGCCGATCTTGCCGCAGGAACGCTGGTCTTTTCCGTACCACAAAACGCAACGATACAAATCGCTGCAGACGGGGCGCAGATTCGCCCTGCCGCCGGCGCTTCCACTCTCGGCCAAATCACGATTGCGGGTCCCAAGACTCTCTACCTTTACGCTCGCCGCGGCTCGCTGAAATTTTCCTACCGCGAAGAAACCGAAATAATCCACGAAGGCGAGTCCTACAGCGCAATTCTCGATCCCGAAGGAGACGAGCCTGACGCCAAACCCGGCGACGCCGATCACAGCAAGCGACCTGCCCGCCATCGCAGGCGCTTCCTCTTATTGCTGCTTGCCGCGGCCGTGATACCTGGGTTCGCGAAAAACTCCGAGTCCCAAGAGAGTCCGTTCCAGCCTTAAGTTCGAAGACCTGAGCGCAGTACACCAAGCTCTCAAACTTCGTTTGCTTTGGTAAACGCAGCCAGCGCAGACAACTTCTCCTCGGCAGCGCCGGACGAAAGCGCCGCGCCCGCCCGCCGCGTCCCATCCAGGAAATTCTCCGCCACATCCGCCGCCACCAAGGCCGCCGCCGCGTTCACGATGACAATGTCCCGCCTAGGCCCTGGCTCGCCCGCGAAAATGCGCCGGATCGTCGCCGCATTTTCCTGCGGTGAGCCGCCGCGAAGAGTTTCCAGCGGTGCGCGCGAAACCCCGAAGTCCTCCGGCGTGACAACGTGCCGACGCACCCCGCCGTGCTGCACCTCGGCCACAAGACTCTCGCCCGAAAGCGATATTTCATCCAGCCCGCCCGCGCCATGCACCACAAACGCCCGCTCCGTACCAAGTTCCGCGAGCGTCGCCGCCACCAGGTCGATCGCATCCGCGGAAAAAACACCCATCACCTGCGCCTGCGCGCCAGCGGGATTGGTTAGCGGCCCGAGCAAATTGAAGACCGTGCGCACGGCAATCTCCTTGCGCGCGGGCACGGCATGTCGCATCGCCGCATGAGCCGCCGGCGCGAAGAGAAAACCGATCCCGATTTCTCGAATCCCTTTCCCAACACGCTCGAACGGAACATCGATCCTTACTCCCAGAGCCTCCAGCACATCCGCCGACCCGCTGCGCGAACTCGCCGCCCGATTGCCATGCTTGGCGACTCGTGCCCCTGCCGCCGCCGCGACGATCGCCGCCGCCGTCGAGATATTGAATGCATCAAATCCATCGCCGCCGGTGCCGCAGGTATCCACCATTCCGGCCGGCCGCGTCTCGCCGTCGACGAACACTTTCGCCGCGTAGCGCCGCATCGTCGACGCAAATCCCGCGAGCTCCGCCACCTGCACCGGCCGTTGATTCAGCGCCCGGAGCAGACCCACGATCTCCGCCGTCGCCACCCGCCCGGAAAGGAGTTCCTCCATCACCGCTTCGGCTTCCGCGCGTGTGAGGACGTGTCCCTTTTCAACGTGTGCTATCAGGTGTAACGGCATCGGGATGCAACTAGAAGTTATCTCATAAACACTTTCAACGCACTGAGCGGTTGAAACTTATGACGAATGGCGTAAATCGAGAGCATGGACATCACCGACGCCCAATGGGCGTTGCTCGAGCCGCTGTTTCGTCCCAAACGTCGAGAGGATGGACGGGGTCGGCCGTGGCAGGATACGCGCGCGGTGCTAAATGGCGTCTTTTGGACCTTGCGCACCGGCGCTCCCTGGCACGATCTGCCACGTCGCTATCCTCCCTATCAAACCTGTCATCGCCGCTTCCAGCAGTGGCAGCGCTCGGGGCTGCTCACCCAACTGCTCCAGAAACTGGCGGAAGATTTACGCGACCGAGGAAAACTGGACCTGAGCGAATCGTTCATCGATGCCAGTTTCAGTTCAGCGAAAAAAGGGGCTCTGCTGTCGGCCCTACTCGCCGCGGCAAAGGCAGCAAAATCATGGCGATCAGCGACGGCCATGGTCTTCCTCTCGCCGTGCACGTGGCCAGCGCTTCGCCGCATGAAACAAAACTCGTCGAACCCACCATCGAGCGACGCTTCCTGGCCGAAACTCCCAAGCGGCTGATCGGTGACCGCGCTTACGACAGCGACCCGCTGGACGTGCAGATGCGCGAGCGGTTCGGTGTGCAGTTGGTTGCTCCGCACAAATCCACGCGCAGCCGGAAAGCCACCCAAGATGGCCGAGTGCTGCGTCGTTACCGGCGCCGCTGGAAAATCGAGCGCTTGTTCGCGTGGCTTCATAATTTTCGTCGCGTGGTCATTCGCTGGGAATACTACCCGGAGAATTTCCTCGGGATGGTGCAGCTTGCTTGTGCCGTCATCCTCCTGAGGTATTTATGAGATGGCTTCTACTCTCTCGAACCGAGGCCATGCGTGCGGCCGGGTGCCGGTCGTGTCGTTTCCCTTCAGCTGCAAGGCCATTTGGGGCATTCTTGCTCCCTTCCTGTCTTTCCGAGTACACTTCAATGTTTTGCAGTAGTGCAAATTCTAACACTGGCGGACTGCTCCGCGGTCGCAGGGCACACGGAACCCCGATGAAGATTCACGAATATCAGGCCAAGGCCATCCTGGCACGCTATGGAGTAACGACCCCGCGCGGCGAAGTTGCCTTCACCAAAGAAGAGGCGCGCGAAGCCGCCCAACGTCTGAAGTCCCACGTCGTGGTCGTAAAAGCTCAAATCCACGCCGGTGGTCGCGGCAAGGGCGGCGGCGTAAAACTCGCTCGCTCGGCAGACGAAGCCGCCGACATCGCCAGCCGCATTCTCGGTATGAGGCTTGTCACGCCCCAGACCGGACCCGCTGGCCGTCTGGTCAAGCGCCTCCTAATCGAAGAAGGCCTCGACATCAAGCGTGAGCTCTATCTGGGTCTACTGGTGGATCGCGGCACAGGCATGCCCGTCTTCATGGCCAGCGCCGCGGGCGGCATGGAAATCGAGGAAGTCGCCAAGGAAAATCCCGGCGCGATTCTCCGCGAGACCATTCACC
>JBGOWC010000105.1:0-6659 GCA_041478415.1 Terriglobia bacterium | reverse complement strand
GTCCGGATAGCCGGAGCTGTCCTCCGCGACCGCGCCGATGTAAACAGCGCCGGCGCCGATTGCTTCGGCCCAGCTTACCGCGACGGAAAGAAAGTGCGCATTGCGAAAAGGCACATAGGTCACGGGAATGGCGCTGCCATGAGCACCCGGCGGGCCCAGCTCATTTTCGGGAACAGCGATGCGCGCGTCGGTCAGCGCCGATCCGCCGATCGCACGGAAATGATCGAGTTGGACGACCAGCCGCTCGCGCACGCCGTAGAAGTCGGCGATTTCGTCGAAGGCGCGGCGCTCGCGGCGCTCCGTGCGCTGCCCATAGCCCGCATGGAGCAGCGCGAAGTTCTCCGCGCCGTGCCGCTCGCGCGCAATGGCAGCCGTCACGCAGGAATCCATCCCGCCGCTCAGCAAGATCACCGCTTTTCGTGAATCAGGCATCGGCTGGCTCAATTCAGCTATACCCCGCGCATGGCGGGATCCCAGATGAACTTGTGGAGTTGCAATCCGAGACGCACAAGCAGGCGGTCTTCCAGAATCCATTCGCTCAACGATCTGGGACTCAGCCCGGGCCACTTTCCCTGGGGATCTTCGAACACCGGCGAGAACAACACTTGCCGCACGCGATCCGCCAGTCCGTGCTCGCGAGTGAACTCTCGCGCAAATTCATAATCGCGTCTCGTCGAGAGGACGAATTTGACTTCATCCTCCGCGCCGAGCGCCTCGAGATTCTTTTGGTCGAAGGTATCTGGTTCGCCAGAATCGGGACACTTCACGTCCACAATCTTGATGACCGCGTGCGGCAGCCTGCCAATGAACCGTTCGCCGCTTGTTTCGACCATCACGGTGTAGCCGGCGGCGAGAAGCCTTTCCGCGAGCGGATAGATTTCTTCCTGGAGGAGCGGTTCGCCCCCCGTCAGCTCAACAAGAGAGAGTGCTGCCTGTCCCTCACGCACGGTCGAAGTCCGTCCGGCCAGCTCATCCACGCGACGCAAGACTTCTTCAACGGTCATCTTGGCGCCGCCGTAAAAGGCGTACGCCGTATCGCACCACGTGCAGCGGAGATTGCACCCGGTCAGCCGCACGAAGATGCACTGCAGCCCCGCGCGCGTCCCTTCTCCCTGGATGGATGCGAAAATTTCGGTGATGACCATCGTTTACTGCCCGGTGGGCTTCGATTTGCCGGCCGTCTTTCGCCGCACCAGCCACAGCGCCGTGAGAAATCCCGTCACCACGACGATCAGGCGGAAGTAGCCCGGCGAAAACCCCATGATGCGCAACACGATGATGTACCCGGTCAGTACGAGCACGGCGGGAATCAGGATGATCAAGAACGACCGGTTCATTCTTGCGTGCCTTTCGGCTTCACAGTTCCGGGCGGTATTGCGCGCTGCTCGTATCCGTCTCCCAGACGGTGATCTCCGTGATCCGCGCGCCGGCGGGCACCTGCGTGAGCAGCCTCGCGGATTCATCATAAAAATACTTTGCCAAATTCTCCGCCGAGGGATTTACGGAGCGAAAAGCGTCCAGATCGTTCAAGAACTGGTGATCGAGCGCGCGAATGATGTCGCGGATCGCAAACTTGAGATGGGTGAAATCCACGAGCAGCCCGATCGAATCGAGTTGCGGGCCTTCAAGCGTGATACGCACGCGGTAGTTGTGGCCGTGCACGTTCTCGCACTTGCCCTTGTATCCGCGCAGGGCATGCCCTGCGGAAAACATCTCTTCCACGCTGACTTGGAACATGCGTCTCCGAAATTGCGCCCACTGCCGGACGAAACCGCCTGCATGCGGGGCCCGCTCCAAAATCTCAAGGAAGGGCCGTCTCAGGTGCGATCGGCCGCTTCGAGGAACCGGGCGACGTCGGCTACCTCGCGCGTCATTCCGTAGTTCGGCAGCGATTCCATGAAAATTTTACCATACCGCATGCGCTCGATGCGGGTATCCAGCAGCGCGAGGATACCGCGGTCGGTTTTCGTGCGGATGAGCCGGCCAAATCCCTGCTTCAGTGCCAGAACGGCCTGCGGAACCTGATATTCCGAGAACGCATCGCGGCCGTCTTCTTTCAGGGCGCTGACCCGCGCCGCGACAATCGGATCGGATGGCACGGCAAACGGCAGACGATCCACGATCACGCAGGAGAGCTGTTCGCCGGGAACGTCCACGCCCTGCCAGAAGCTCGACGTCGCAAAGAGCACCGCACCGGGCGTCACGCGGAAGCGATCGAGAAGCGTGCTGCGAGGCGCGGTCCCCTGCAGAAAGAGGGGGTACGACACACGGCTGCGCACGCGCTCGTACAGGTCGTTCATCTGCGCGTAGCTCGTAAAAAGACAGAAGGCCCGGCCCTCGCTGCGTTCGAGAAGACCCACAATTTCGTCCGCCGCCTTCGCGGCAAATCCCGCGTCGCGCACGTCCGGCATGGAGCGCGGCAGGTACAGCAGTGCCTGCGTGGAGAAATCAAACTCCGGCGGCAGCGCTCGTTCCTTCGCGTGATCCAGGCCCAGTCGCCGGCGAATGTAGTCGAAGCGGCCGCCGACGGTCAGCGTCGCCGAGGTCAGGATGACCGTGTCAAACGCTTCGAACAGCCGCTCGCGCAGAATCTGGCTGACGTCAATCGGCGTCGCGGCGAGAAAGACGCTTTTGTTTCTCCGCTCGTACCAATAGACAAAGTTGCGATCGTTCGACTCGAAGAGGAATCCAAGCTCCTGCCGCAGCTCAAAACTCCGCCGCGAGAGCCGCACCAGCTCTTCCGGTTTTTGCGGCATCGCCGCCAGCTCGGTTTCGAGAGATTTCAGCGCCGTCAGCAGCGCATCGAATGCCTCGCGATGCTGCTCGAGAAATGCCTCGCGCTCGCCGTGCGTGAACGGAAATTTGCCCTCGCGCGCGGGAAACGCCTCGAAAAAAGCCCGGCTGCGCTCGCGGACCCGCTGCGTGCGCCGGAGGTTCGAGGCCGAGCCCAGTTGCAGCAGCCGGAGCGCCTGGTCCACGTCGCGGGCCAGCTCCTCGAACCGGAAGTTTGAAATCTGCCGGCCAAAATAATCGCTGGCGACGTCTTCGATCTCATGCGCCTCGTCGAATACCACCGCCGAATATTCCGGCAGGATGCTGCCGAAATCGTCCTGCTTGAGCGCGAGATCGGCGAAGAAGAGGTGATGATTGACGATAATCAGGTCGGCATCGCTTGCGCGCTGGTGCATGGCCGTGAGATAGCATCGCTCGAAGTCCGGGCATTTCTTTCCCGTGCAGGTGTCGCGCCGCGCGTCGAGCTTCGTCCACAGCTCGGAATCATCAGAGAGAAAGGTGAGCTCGGCGCGGTCGCCGGTCTCGGTCACTTTGGCCCACTCGCGGATCTGGCGGAAGGCGTCGATCTCCTCCAAGCCCTTCAGGAGCGGCTGATCCGCCATCTGATGGAGCTTCTGCCGGCATACAAAATTCGTGCGCCCTTTCATCACCGCGACCTTCAGCTCCGGCGCGAAGTGCCTTTGCAGAAATGGGATGTCTTTCTGAAAGAGCTGCTCCTGGAGGGACTTCGTCGCCGTGGAGATCACCACGCGGCGGCCGCTGCAGATGGCGGGCAGAAGGTAGGCCAGCGTCTTTCCTGTGCCGGTGCCAGCTTCGAGGATGGCGTGATGGCGCTTTTCAAAGGCGTCGTTCACCAGCTCGGCCATTTCCAGCTGCCCGCGACGGTGCTCGTATCCGTTCCGCATGCACTTCTCGAGCAATCCCTCCGGACCGAAGACCTGCTCCATGCTCGGTCGTTCGATGGCGCGCTCGGCAGCCGCCCCTACATCAACGAAACGGCCTTCGGTCGCGGCGGCATCGTCGGACAGGTATCGCCTCTCAGGAATTCCCGAGGCGGGTTTTGCTTTTCGGGCCGATTTGGCGGCGTGCCGTGCCAATGGAGAGTTCCACCTTGCCGCGTGAGTCCGGCGCGCGGAGTCGTAACGATAGCACAATCGTCCGGGGCGCCCCGAGACATCCAGCCGGCCACGGACCGACCGATGGAGGCTCGCATCGGATAGAGCGCATTCGTTATCAGTTGAGCATACGCGGTGGATGGAGGCGTCCATTTGCGCGCCGGCAACAGTAAAGTATGGAGGTTGGAAACCGGCGGAATGGTTTTGGGGAGACGCTCGATAGATCAAACTTGGGGTGTGGAATGAAGCGAAATCTGGCTCGTCTATTCTTCTTGATCGCAATAGCACTGGCGCTGGCTTCGTGCAGTGGTCTCCCAGGGCAGCCCGGCGGCCCCCCGCCAGTCAGCGGCACCGCAACAGTGAATATCACGTTCAAGGATTCGCCGCCCGTGGGCGTAACGATTCTCTCGTTTCAGGTTACCCTCAGCGGACTCACCGTGACTTCATCCACAGGCGCGGTCACGGCGATCCGCGGTCAGGCTACCCAACTGCTCGAGCTCGCCAATCTGGTTACGGATACCACGCAGATTTCGAAAACTGTTTTTAACGCGGGCAACTACACGAAGATGACTATCGCGTTCGCGAATCCTACCGTGGTGTTCCTCAATCAAACCGGCGCGGCCATCGGCCTTTGCTTGAATAACACAGTTTGCCAGCTTCCAAGTATTTCTGCCGGCTCGTTTGACGTCACGAGTTCTCCCTTTCCCCTCAATCTTATTGCCGGCCAACAGATCAACCTCCAAATCGACTTCGATCTGAATCAAGCGCTGGACGCGAGCATGAATGTCTCGTTCCCACCCGCGGTCGTGTCGGCAAAAATCATCAATCCCACGGCAGTCAACGGACCGGTCGGTGCGTTCGACGACGTCCTGGGTACCATCAGCAACCCGAATACAACTGCGAATACCTTCACCGTGATCTCGCCGATCGCCATTTACACTGCGTCTGTGGATGCCACAACCGTGTTTGATGGCTTCATCCAGACCTGCGTCGCCAATGACATCACCTGCCTGGCGAACAATCAGCTCGTCAGCGTGGAGCTACAACTCAACGCGGATGGCACCATGTTAGCCAAAGAGATTGATTTCCTGAATGCACCTATCACCCTTAGCGAGATCGAGGGCGTCGTTTTCTCTGTGGATAGTCCGACGCAATTTCAGATTGTTGCCGTCGAAGTGTTGCAAGGCGGCTTTGGTCCCGCTCCCTCCGTCGGCCCAATCCTCGTCGCACTAACCTCTAGCCCAACTTTCAAGGTAGACGCGAAGGGCCTGGTGCTTCCCGTCTCGGCCCAGAGCCTTTTCGAAAACGCAACCGACACGTCCGAGCTCGCTCCCGGGCAAAGGGTCCTCATACGCGTCGCCAGCACTTCCGGTGGCACCGGAGGAACTCCCCTGACCTTCAACACCGACTTGGTGCGGCTCCGCTATTCGCGCATCACGGCAACCGTAACCGGGACCTTCAGCGGAAACTTCTTCGACATCAACAATCTCCCGGCCATTTTCAACACTTCGGCGACCCTTCAGGTCCAGACCTTCCCGGGGCAGACCGTTTTCGAGAGCACGCCGAACGGAGCCATTACCGACCTCGCGAACGGCGACTCCGTCGCCATTCGCATGCTCGCGATTCCGAATGTCGCGCCGTCGTTCTACGCGACTAAAGTTCGAAAAAACTGAATCTTTCTTAACCGCCTCCGCAAACAAATCGGGCCAGTCCGAATTTATCGGGCCGGCCCGGTTTGCTTTTTACGTTGCGTCGTCGCGATTCTTCGATCAGGCGGTCTGCGCGCCTCCAATGGCCGGCGCAGCGGGAGCGGCTGGAATAATCGTCTGGAAGCGGCGGTAAACGGCAAGTGATATCGCGCCCATCCCCCAGAGCAGAATCGCCAGCTTCACCCATGGCCCGATCTTGGGCACCGTCGCGATCGTGCGGATAATCACGAGGCCGAGGCCCATCCGCCCGATCAACGGCCAGATCTCGGCGGTGCGGCCCAAGAGCCATTGACCCACAATCGCTCCCACCGCAATCTGGGAGCAGAAAAGCGCCGCGAGCCAAAGCACAAGTGCCGATACTGCGAGCGGGATGCCCACAACCGTCACGCAGGCGATAACGGCCGCGATCGGCACGCCGAACAGCACCAGCACACCCAAACCGAACGATGCGCCGTAGCGCTCCGCCGAACCGACCGTATCCCGCGCGAACTGCTGCATCAGGAGGAACAGCACCAGTCCGAAGAGAAACGTCGCCGCGGTCCAGATCAAGCGCCACACGTAGTATTTCCCGCTGCGGTATTCCGAGCCATGCTCCAGGTGGTGGTATTCCATCGGCGAGGCCAGCTTGGCCTGAGGAGAAACGCTCGGCTCCTTGGACCCATCGAACCGGGATTTGCCGGCAATCTCCGCCGTGGAGGCGATGCTTAGCTCCCCGCCTTTCATTCTCAGGTCGCCACCCACAAATCCCGTGACAGAGCTGCGCGCGGCAAAGGCCATGAGGTCCCGTCCAATGCGCCCATCGAAAGAGCCGCCGTCGGTGAAGACGGTCACGCCGCCACCGATTCTGGCGCTGGAGTCCACGTCAAGCGCAGCCGAGAAACTCGTGACATTCCGGCCGACGGCGCCGCTGATCGTCATCGTATTCGTGAACGCACGGACGTTTCCGTCCACCTGTCCCGTGACGCGCCCGGTGCGCGCAAAGACAATCACATCGCCGGTGACGTGGCCGCTCACCTCGAGGCTCTCGGCGAACACGATCAGG
>JBGOWC010000210.1:0-4494 GCA_041478415.1 Terriglobia bacterium | reverse complement strand
GCGATCGCGGCGAACTCGGCATCCTCTTTCGCCGTGAGCGTCATCGAGTCGTTGTATTCGTCGAGAACCGCGGCGATGCGGCTCTTTTCCTCCGGCGTGTCGAATGCGCGCTCGGGAATATCTTCGACGAGAATGGGCTCGCCATTGAGCTTCCAGGAAACGCCATAGACGTCGCGGAGGCGAACCAGCCATGTTTTTTCCCAGGCCATGAACCCGTGCGGCACGAATTCTCCGGGAAGCTGCGAATAGCGTGGCGCAAGAAACTGCACCTCGTGCAGCGTCACGGCATTGCGCACCGCCCACGGCGCGAGCGGGACCAGGAACGCGAGCCCCGCCAGAAGCGCTGTGCGAATCCCGCGAACGATTTCCCCGCGCCGCACCAGCACCCACGCGAGAACAATCCACGAGGTGAACAGCAGCAGCGGCATTTCCGGCCGAAACAGAGTGCCCAGGCCGGTAAGGAATCCCGCGAGGATTCCCAGAATCTCGAAGGCGTGACGCGCGGTAAAGGAACCGAACCGCCTCCACGAGGGAGGCAAAAAGACCATGACGCTTCCGGCGCTCCTCACCTGCAAAACGAAGAAGACGAGAACAGCCGCGGTGAGCAAGGCGGAGAAGACTTCCGTCAGCGGGACCGCCGCGTAATTCGCGATGAAGGGACACGTCGCCGCGAGCCAGAGGGTTCTCGACTTCAAGCGTTCCAGTTTTGGGCGTGCTGCGTTTTCCGCGGCTTCCGGCGAAATCAAAACCGCCAGGATGACGATGAGAATGCAGGTAGCAAGATCCACCGCCACTTGCCCCAGCATCACCCACAGCCTGGCCGCCGCCCCGGAATGTCCGGCGATGAGATACGTCACAGCGAGAAACGCCGGATAGCCCGGCATGCGCATGTCCACGGGTACGAGCCGCCCGTCTATGAAAATTCCGTACACGCCGTGCTTCAGCCAGTTTTCGGCGAACTGTTCGTACACTACCGTGTCGCCCGACGTGGCCGGAAACCGGAGGACAAAAAACAGCCGGAGGGCAAGCCCCGCGGCCAGGGCGCTCAATGGATTCGCGAGCAGGCGCTTCATCAAGTGCACGCATCTTACCTCAGGCTGGAATCTCCCAGGCCGGGAATGAAGCCGAGTGAGGTCCGGGAGGATTGACACGCCCTGCGCGTGCCGCTAGCCTGAAAGTTTGCATGAAGCAAAGAAAACCCATCTTTTACGACGCTGAGCGTGTGCGCTGGCGACGCACGCGCCGCGTAATGGAAGTGACCGCCGCCGCCCTGACGCTTCTCCTGGTCTATTTCTTCATCACCATTCTCAGCAACGTCGAGCTGCCCAGCGCGCTCCTGCCCGACAACCGCCCGATCTATCACGCCATCCGCACCAAGCTTGGCGCAAAATCCGCGCCGATCCGCGAAGGCCGCAAGCGCCGCGTCGCGAGCATCGGCAAAGTCCCGGAAACTTACGATCCGCTGCGAACCGCTTTCTATGTGAGCTGGGACGCGACGAGCCTCGCATCGCTCAAGCAGCACTACAAAGATCTCGACCTGCTCATTCCCGAACAACTCCACGCCGTGACGCCCGACGGCGCGCTAACCGTCGTGGACTACGAGCGCAACCAGACGTTTGTCTCTTCGCCCGAAGAAGCGCTCGCGCTTCTCCAGGGCGACAAGCTTCACCACTGGCTCAAAACGGCGAACGTCGAACTCCCCATGATGGGCATGGTGAACAACTACGACGGCTCCGTCTGGCGCGTGAAGGAGCTGGCGGCGTTGCTTGTGAATTTGCCGGCGAGGCAGCGGCTGGTCCGCGATCTCACCGAATTTGCGGTGCGCGCGCGCCAGGCCGGCATCGTCGTGGACTTCGAGGAAGTGCCCGAGGCCAGTCAAAAGCATTTTCGGGAATTTGCCGCGGAGCTGGGCGACTCGCTTCACGCCGTTGGATTGAAGCTCATGGTTGCGCTGCCCGCGCGCGATTCGGCCTACGATTACGCCTTTTTCGGCAAGCAATGCGACGCCGTCATCCTGATGAACTACGACGAGCACTGGCTGACCTCGCCGGCCGGTCCCATCGCCGCGCAGGATTGGTTCGTGGAAAATTTAAACCAGATTCTCCGCGTCGTGCCTCCGTCAAGATTGATCGTGGCCATCGCGAACTACGCTTACGACTGGTCCGAAGCGCCGCGCACCGTCCATGAACCCGCGGTCGCGCTTTCGGTGCAAGAAGCTCTGGTGCGCGCTTCCGAATCGGAAGCGCAGCTCGAATTCGACGCGGAATCTCTGAACCCGCATTATTCCTATTCAGACGATCACAATCACACCCACAACGTGTGGATGCTCGACGCGGTAACGGCCTACAACGAGCTCCGCGTCAGTGAGCGCTTCGGCGTGCAGGGCACCGCGCTTTGGCGCCTGGGCTCGACGGACACTTCGCTCTGGCCCATCTGGGATGAGACGCATCCCGACGACGCGGTGCGGGCAAAGATGGAGCCCTTGCCTCCGGGCCCCGACTTGATCCTGGAAGGCGATGGGGACGTCTGGCGGATTGCCGACACGCCGAAAGAAGGCCGCCGGTCGTTTCACTACGATGCCTCGACGGACCTGGTCACGAGCGAAGCCTACGAGGCCTTTCCTCTCTCCTACAACATCGATCAGATCGGTTCAGCGCGCGGAAAAATCGTGTTGTCGTTTGATGACGGGCCCGATCCGCAATGGACGCCCCATATTTTGGATATTTTGCGCGAGAAGAAAGCGCCCGGAGTGTTTTTCGTGATCGGCGACGCCGCCAGCAGTTCGCCCGGCTTGCTCCGTCGCGAATATGCCGAGGGACACGAGATTGGGAATCACACCTATTTTCACTCGCATTTTGAGAATATTTCCCACGCCCAGATCAGACTCGAACTAAACCTGACCCAGCGCCTGATCGAGAGCACCCTGGGCGTGAAGTCCACCTATTTCCGTCCGCCCTACGGGATCGATCACCAGCCGGAGTTCGCCGAAGAGGTTGAAACCCTGCCCATTCCCCAGGAGATGGGCTATCTCCTGGTTGGATCCAGGATTGATCCGCAGGACTGGCGCCAGCACGACGATAAGCAGGCGGCCGCGTCGGAAATTGTCAGCGGCGTCCTCCGCCAGGCGAAAAGGGGAAACATCATTTTGCTCCACGATGGCGGTGGCGATCGCGGCCAGACGGTCGCCGCGCTGCCGCACATCATCGACGAACTTCGCGCGCAGGGCTACGAGTTTGTGTCCGTCTCCGACCTGATCGGCAAGACTCGCGCGCAGGTGATGCCGTCGCTGGATGCGCGGGAACAGCTTGAGGCGCGCGCCGATGGTTTTATCTTCGCCATTTACCGCTGGCTCCGCCTGGGAATGTCCACCCTCTTTTTCCTCGGCATTGTGCTCGTCAGCGGGCGAGCCGTCATCATCGGCGTTCTGGCGCTCGTCGAAAAGCTGCGGCCGGATCGCGCCGCGATGCCGCACCCGCCGCCGACGGTAACCGTGCTGATTCCCGCCTTCAATGAAGAGGACGTGATACTCGATACCGTCGCCGCTGCTCTCGCTTCCGATGTCCGGGGCTTGCGCGTCATTGTCGTGAACGACGGCTCAACCGACGCGACCGGCGCGTTGCTCGACGAACATTTCGGCGGCGATCCCCGCGTGCACGTCATCCACCAGTCGAATCGCGGAAAATCCGCCGCGCTCAATCGCGCCATGAGCGAAGCGAGCTCGGAAATTGTCGTCACGATTGATGCCGACACCGAAGTCGAGCCGAACGCCATCGCCAAGCTGCTGCGGCATTTCTCCGATCCCAGCGCAGGTGCGGTTGCAGGAAACGTGAAGGTGGGCAACCGCACCCTCTGGCTCACCCGTTGGCAGGCGCTCGAATACATCACCAGCCAGAACATGGAGAAGCGCGCGTTCGACCTCCTGAACTGCATCACCGTCGTGCCGGGTGCGCTCGGCGCGTGGCGAACAAGTGCGATCGAAGCGGCGGGCGGCATCACTGCGGACACGGTTGCCGAGGACGCCGATCTCACCATGGCCATCCGGCGGCTCGGCTGGCGCATCAGCTACGACGAAGATGCCATCGCCTGGACCGACGCGCCGGAAACGCCGTCGGCGCTTGTCCGGCAGAGGTTTCGATGGACCTTCGGCACCCTCCAATCCTTCTGGAAACATCGCGACACGCTGTTCCGCCCGAAATACGGGACCCTCGGCTGGATCGCTTTGCCCAGCATTTTTGTCTTCCAGCTTCTCTTGCCGTTGATTTCGCCGGTGATCGACCTCATGTTCCTCGGGTCCGTTGCCATGTGGGGACTCGGCCAGATTCATTTTCTGCGTCTGCCGGAATTGTGGAGCGCTTCCACGGTGGAGCGCTCCATCTTCTTCTTTCTGGGCTTCCTGCTGATTGACCTGTTCACGTGCGTGATCGCGTTTGCCCTCGAACGAAAAGAGGACTGGACGCTGCTCGTGCCCGTTCTTCTCCAGCGTTTTTATTACCG
>JBGOWC010000183.1:0-4904 GCA_041478415.1 Terriglobia bacterium | reverse complement strand
GCACGAACGACCTGACGCAGACTACCATGGGGCTCTCCCGCGATGACGCCGGGCGCTTCCTGCCCGACTATGTGGACGAAAAAAAGGCCGGCATCTTCGCCCAAGATCCCTTTCAGTCGCTCGATATCGCCGGGGTTGGCCTGCTCATGCAATGGGCAGTTGCGGAAGGACGCAAGGCTCGGCCTAAGCTGAAGATCGGAATCTGCGGCGAGCACGGCGGCGACGCCGATAGTGTGAAATTCTGCCACCGGCTGGGAATGGACTACGTCAGTGCGTCGCCGTTCCGCGTGCCCATTGCTCGGCTGGCCGCGGCGCAAGCTGTAATTCAGGAGAAGGCAGAGAGGAAAAGCGGCAAGAAGCGTTGACCTATGGCCTCAAGCGCTAGTGGAATTATTCCACCCGTACCGTGGAAATGGTCCAGGTCACGTCTGCATCTTCAGGAAAAAGTAAGCCCCCAGGAAGGCGAAAATCAAATCGGGTGACCATCCGGCAAGGAACGGCGGGAGCTGACCGACGCCGCCCATGGCTTCGAGAAGCCCCGCGCTCACCCAATAGACAATTCCGATGGCCACACCCAGCGCCACGCCACCGAGGGCGCCGCGTGTTCCGACGAGAAACGCGAACGGAATCGCGAGGAGCATGCTGACCGGCACGAGCACCGGGTAGGCAATTTTCTTGTGCCACTGAACCGTCAACGTGGACACATCAAACCCGGCCTGGTGCAGGTCTTCGACGTAGGATCGCAATTCCCGCCAGCTCATCTGGGAAGCCTGGCGCACCTCGCGATTGAAATAGCTCGGTGGCTCCGAAATCTCCGGAAGCGAGGTGACGGGGAAGCGCTCGAAGTGCGTCACAGTCCCGCCGGCGAAGTCACGCGTCCATCCCGATTCCAAGACCCACATCTTATGAGATTCCTCCCAGTGAGCGCGGGAAGCATAAACGCGGCGGCGAACCTCAAAAGTTGCGGGGTCCAATTCGAGGACGTTCAGTTCGCCGAAGAAATTTTGCTCCGGATCAAACAGCCCGTAGTTGTAGATTTTCGAGTTCTCTCCAAAGATCCATTGCCGGCGGGGATGTGAGTAGGTCTGCGGGGGCCGGCCCTTGATCTGGTTGCGGAGTTCGGTCTGCCGCTGGTTGGAGTAGGGGAGATAGGTATCGTCGAGTACCAGCATCGCGCCGGCCAGCAGCACACCCGCCAACAGGAGGGGCAAGACCAGGCGGTAGAGGCTGATGCCGCTGGCTTTGCAGGCCACGATCTCGTTGTGCTTGGACATGATGCCGAGAGTAACCAGCGCTGCGACCAGCGCGCCGAACGGCATGAGCTGGTATAGGAGATACGGCGTCAGGTACCGGAAATAGTTGACCACCACGAGGAAGGGCACGCGGTGCCGGGCGATGTTATCGAGCAGCTCGAAAAACGTGAAGGTCTCGAACAAAAATATAAACGTGCCGAGAAGCACCGCGTAGTAGAAGAAAAACCGGCGCAGCAAGTAGAGATCGATCAGTTGTGGAAAGCTTGTGCCGGAACTCGTGGAAACGTCGCGGGGGGCTTGTGAGTGGTTCGTCGCGCGCGCCTTGCGGCGGAACAGCCGGGCCCAAACGGTAAGTCTGTCAAGTCGCCGCAAGAAGCGATTTTCGCCACGGAACTGCTCCATGCGAGGCAGAAGAAATAGCGCCAGTATCGTCAGCATCACGTTCGCGGCCCAGATTCCCACTGCGGGAGACACATTGCCCTGCCGGGCGTTGCCCGCGCCCAGAACGAAGAGGAGGTAATACGCAGTGATCAGGGCGACTGCTAGGAGAAAGCCGGCAGCCCGGCCCCCGCGGCGGGGCCGCGCGCCAAGCGGAACCGCGACAAGCGCAAAGACAAGACAAGCGACGGGAAAGGCGAACCGGCGATGCAGCTCGACGCGCGCCTCGAGCTTACGCTCACCCGTCTCCCGCAGTAGCTCCCCAAGTGAGCGCTCGGGATTCGTGAGCAGACGGGGCGCCGCGGGGGCCAGTCCGGTTACCTCAAGCGGCCAGTCGCTGTCGCCAAACGCGGTAACCGAATACCGATCGGGCTCCTTGAGCGAGAATTCGTGGCTTGTGCCGCCGCGCAGATGCAGCTCCAGCTTGCCGCGACTCGGCTCGGCAATTACAATCGCTTCCTCCGCCAAGGTGAGCCGCGAACCATTTTTATCGCTGGCTTCGGCGAGAAATACGCCGCGCCAATGCGTGCCGCTGGCGGACACATCGTTGACGTAAAAGACCATGCGGGGGAAGCGTTCGTCGAAGACCCGAGGCTGCACCGTGAACGAAGCTTGCGAACTGATCAGACTGGCCTCCACGGTGCGCAACTTGCGCAGCGCACGAGGGCCAAGCCACACGGTGATCGCGAGAGTAACGATCACTCCGGTAGCCGCAAGAACGCCGACCGGCAGGAGAATCCGCCGCCGGCCGATGCCGAGAGATGTCAGCGCGATCAGCTCGCTGTCGGCGGACATGCGGCCGAGGCCCAGCAGGACGCCGACCAGGACGGCCATCGGGATCGTAAAGGTGAGGACGCCGGGCATGGTGCAAAGGAGCAGGGTGAAAACCTGGCCGCTCGATCCGGAGTGACGCACGAAGATCTCCATCAGGCGCACAAGCTGGGGGACGAAGAAGACGAACGAAAAGACAACGAGGCCGAGGAGCGCATGGCGGGAGACTTCGCGGACGATGTAGCGGTCCAGGAGGCGCATGGCGCAGGCCCCGATGGAATCGGGGAAGGCAGGTCAGTGTAACACGATGAGGAACAGCCGCCGGGAGCGATGCAAAAGATGAATCGAGTTCACCTGGTCTTGCTATGGCACATGCATCAGCCGCAGTACCGCGATCCGGAAAGCGGCGCGTACGTGCTGCCGTGGACGCGTCTGCATGCCCTGAAAGACTACTGGGGCATGGTCGAGGTTTTGCGGGAGTTTCCCGGAGTCCACGCGACGATCAACGTGGTGCCGTCTCTCGGCATGCAGCTCGAAGAATATGCCACCGGAAAGTTCAATGAACCCTGGTTCACGCTGGCGCTCCGCCCGGCCGAAGAGCTCACGACGGAAGACAAGCGGGAGATTCTCTCGCGCGCATTTCAGATAAACCACGAGCGGCTCATGGCGCGCTGGCGGCGATTTCTCGAGCTGTACGAATGGTCGCGGCCCGCCGGCGGCGCTCAGGCCCTCGTGACTTTCTCTACGCGCGACTGGCGCGACTTGCAACTGCTTTCCCAGCTTGCCTGGATGGACGAATTCTGGCTGGAAAAAGACGCGGTCGTGAGCCGACTGGCCTCCAAGGGGAAGGACTTCAGCGAAGTGGACAAACTCGAACTGTGTAAAAAGCAGCTCGAATTTCTCGCGCAAGTGCTCCCGGCATACCGGAATGTTGCTGCGAGCGGCCAGGTCGAGTTGACCACCACCCCGTTCTATCATCCGATTCTGCCGTTGATCTGCGATTCGGACATTGCCCGCGTGGCGAGTCCCGGGACGCCGTTGCCGCGGCGGGCCTATCGGCGCCCGGAGGACGCGCGCGAACAACTTCGGCGCGCCCGGGAATATCACGAGCGCCTCTTCGGCACAAAGCCGGCGGGACTGTGGCCCTCCGAGGGATCGGTCTCCGACCAAACTCTTGCGATTGCCGCCGAAGAAGGCTTTCGCTGGTTCGGGACGGATGAAGGCGTATTGGGACGCACCCTGAATATCGGTTTCTTCCGCGACACCACCGGAATTCCGGCGAGCGCGGAGAAACTCTATCAACCGTGGCGCTTCCAGCCGGGCGAACGCGAGATTTGCGGATTGTTTCGCGACCACCTCCTCTCGGATCTCATCGGATTTGTTTACAGCCGCATGGACGGAAAGGCGGGAGCGAAAGACCTCCATGACCGGCTGCGGCATCTGCGCGAACGCGTCCTCACCGATCGCCCGCTGACCGTCTGCCTCTTTCTGGATGGAGAAAACGCCTGGGAGTATTACCCCGGGAACGGGCGGGAATTCCTTCGCGAATTCTACCGCCGGGTGCAGGACGACCCCGACATCCAGCCGCTCACCGGCTCCGAAGCCATTGCCGAAGCGGGAGATATACCCACTTTGAAGGGAATCTTTCCGGCGTCGTGGATCAACGCCAATTTTGACGTCTGGATCGGGCACGAGGAGGATGTCGCCGCATGGGAACTGCTCTGGGACGCGCGGGAGGCCTATGCCCGCGCAGCGGACGCGCGTGCCAAGGGCCTGGCCAGCGCACCGACAGAGACCGGGCTTCGCGAGGCGTTTGAATCCTTGCTCGTGGCGGAGGGAAGCGACTGGTGTTGGTGGTTTGGGCCGGAGCACAGCTCGGCGAACGATACGGAATTCGACGCGCTCTTTCGCAAGCACCTGACGGGGATTTATCTGTCCCTTGGACAAGTCGCGCCGTCGGATTTGGCCAAGCCCATCAAGCGGCTTCCCGAACATGCGCTGCAACTTACGCCGGCGGGCTTTTTGCGGATTGCCGTGGACGGCCTGGACACGTCCTACTTCGAGTGGCTCGGCGCGGGACTGTATTCGCCGGAACGCCGCGGGGGCGCGATGCACGGGCGCACCTACTACCTGCACGAGCTGCGCTATGGCTTCGATTCAGAGTGTCTCTCCGTCCGGGTGGATGCCTTTTCGGAAGCCATCCTGCAACTGGAAGATCCCGAATTTCGCATCACCATACAGGCGGTAGAAGAAGTCGCCGTCGTGGTGAAGCTCTTGCGAGGCCGCTTGCAGGAATTTGCAATCGAGAAAGGCGACTTGTGTCTCTTGAATCCGCGGAGCGTTGCCGCCGTGGCGTACGAGCGGATTCTGGAAGTGACCGTTCGCAAAGAGCTCTTCACGCTGGCAGGAGTCAGCCGCCTGAAACTTGGTGTGGCCCTGTGG
>JBGOWC010000229.1:0-4200 GCA_041478415.1 Terriglobia bacterium | reverse complement strand
TCCGGGGATATCTGAACCCGGGGCGGCTCGGGCAGGCGGATCCGATCGACCTTCTGACACCGGACGGAGAGCACCAACCCATTCCTCTCGATCGGATCCGTTCCATCTACTTTGTCCGTGAGTTTTCCGACGATTTTGAGCCCCAGCGCAAGGTTTTTCTGAGCCGGCCTAAACTGGATGGCCTGTGGGTTCGCATGCGCTTTCGGGATAACGAGACCCTTGAGGGTGTAGTGCCCAATGATCTGCTCTCGCTCCTCGACAATGGGGTGCAAATCACGCCGCCGGACATGAAATCGGCCACGGACCGCATCTTCGTGCCTCGTGTGGCACTGTCCGAACTCACCGTCTTGGGCGTCGTAGGTGTGGCCCGCCGGAAGCCCGCCGCGGTCGCCGCAGCGGCCGGCCAGACCCGCTTGTTCACCGAATAGGGCCCTGCCTGTACTTCTCTGTTCACGCTATGCGAGACTCGCAGAGTTTCCCGAGGAGTTTTTCATGAGACTTGGAGAGATCGCGCAAAAACTCGGCTGTCGGCTCGAGGGAAAGCCGGAGACGCAGATCACCGGCGTCGCCGGAATCGAGTACGCAACCCCGGGCCAGCTCACCTTCTTGGCCAACCGAAAATACTTTCCACTTCTCCGCACGACGCGCGCCTCGGCCGTACTCGTGGAGGAGGGGATTGCGCTCGAGCGCGGCTCGGAACTCGCCCCGCTGGCCTCATTGCGCACCCCGAACCCTTATCTCGCTTTCGCTCGCGCCATCGAACTTTTCTACGAGCCGCCGCGATACGCACCGGGAGTTCATCCGACGGCCATCGTGAGCCCCAGCGCGCGAATCGGCGACGGCGCGCACATCGGGCCGTATTGCTTCGTGGATGATGACGCCGTGATTGGCCGGAATGCGGTGCTTCACAGCTTTGTGACCATCTACAGGGGCGCCGAGATTGGTGATGACTTTTATGGGCACGCACACGCGGTCGTCCGCGAACACTGCCGGATCGGGCACCGCGTCACGCTCCAAAATGGAGTCGTGATCGGCGGCGATGGATTTGGCTTTGCCAAACAGCCCGACGGTATTTGGTACAAGATGCGCCAGTCGGGCCCCGCCGTTCTCGAGGACGATGTGGAGGTGCAGGCGAACAGTTGCGTGGACCGCGCAACCGTGGGGGAGACAAGGATTCGACGCGGCGCGAAGCTCGATGATCTGGTCATGGTCGGCCACGGATGCCAGGTCGGAGAGAACACGCTCCTCTGCGCTCAGGTAGGACTGGCCGGTTCAACGAAGGTTGGCAGCGGCTGCATTCTCGCCGGGCAAGTAGGTTCCGGGGGCCATCTCACCATCGGTGATGGAGCCATGATCACGGCGCAGAGCGGTTTGCCCGACGACGTTCCGCCGCGGGCTTACTTCTCGGGATCACCCGCGGTAGACCATCGTCAGTGGTTGAAGACCGCCGCGGCCCTGAACCGCTTGCCAGAATGGCATAAGCGGCTCCGAGAACTGGCGGATCAAGTGGCGAAATTGCAGAAGAGATAGAACGGGCTTCTCTCAAACAACCGGATTTCCAGCCCCGTTCCTCTCGAGCGGTCGCTGGTCCGACGGCAGGCCTGCCGCAAGGGCCCGGCGCACCACTTCCAGCAGTTCCTCGCGTTGCTCGAACGAATAGCGCGAAGCGTCAATCGCCGGGCAGAAGCGAACGTCAATCACGCCAGGATGAATGACGAGAGAACGTTTCTCCATGATCCGATGAGCGCCGGCGCAGGCAACGGGGACAATGGGCACGCCCGCTTTGATGGCCATCACGACTGCGCCCTTCTTGAAGGCCTGCAACCGGCCATCCGGACTCCGGGTGCCTTCCGGATAGATCAAGAAAGACGTCCCGCCGCGAATCGCTAGTGTCGCGCGATCCACGCTAGCGATGGCAGAGTCCCGGTCTGCGCGATTGACCGGCAGAAAACCAGCAAGGCGAAAAGCTTGACCGACGATGGGAATCCGAAACAGGGATTCCTTCACAAGAACCGAGATCTGCCGTGGAATCGCGCCGACGACGGCAGGAGCATCGGCGGAGCTAGTGTGGTTTGCCGCGAAGAGGCAGGCGCCCAGGGGAATGTTTTCGATCCCCTCGATCCGCACCCGCACGCCCACTGCCCGAACGGCGAACATCACCCCGCCGAGGCCCGCGCGATAAAGCAGCGCTGCGTTGCCAACGGCCAACGAATAGAGAAGTAGAAACGGCCCGAAGAGCAGGATGTAGAAGGTGAGGAAGACGGCGACAAACAAAGTGCGAAACATCGCTGTGATGCACTCTCTCGAATCCCGTCGAAGCGGTCAAGGGAAAGCTTCCGTCAATCACCCCGCAGGTTACGGAGTAGCCGCCGCCGGCCGCGGCTGTGTCACACCACGCAGGATTCCTTCACGGATGCGCTTCGCCTTTTCGGATGCGCCGGAAGCTTCTTCTACTTGCCAGAGCATCTCTTCTTGCGCGTCAAACGGAAACTCAAGCGTCATTTCCTTGCCGTCTCGGCGCGCGCGCAATCGCAGCTTGTCACCCGGCTTTTGCTCTCGCAGCCACCGTTCGAGGCGGCGTGGCACTTCCCCATCGTTCCACCGCAAGAGATTGTCTCCAACTCTCAGTCCCGCGACGGCTGCGCCACTTCCTAAACTCACCGCCATAACACGGACTTCCCCGCCGAAGTCGCGCTCAATTGAAAAACCAAGCGCCGCCCGGACGCTCTTTCTCTCACGTAGCTCCAGCCCGCCGAGCGCAAGCACTTCGGCGTACGGCAGCGGCTCCGCGGCCGCTACGTACCGCCGAAAGAATTCTTCGAAGGAACTGCCGGCAATCTCCTCCGTGACGAGACGCACGTCCAAGCTATCGCGATAAGCGCGCCCCTTCTTCGCAAACTCGGAGTTCATCGCCCGGAGAACATCGTCGAGACTCGCCGAATTGTTTGTGCGCTCCCGAATCAGCAAGTCCATCAAAACGCCGAGGATTTGGCCCTTTGTGTAATACGAGACACTGTAGTCCGGGCCGTTGTAGAGCGGGTACTTTTCAAGCCATGCGTCCAGGCTCGATTCTTCGGCGCTCTTCCAGCGGTTTGCTGGGCGCGACTCGAGCTCGGTGATCTGCTCCCCGAGGTCTTGATAGAACTGCCCCTTGCTCCACAGCCCGGTGCGCACCAGCGTGTAGGATCCGTACGTACTGGTGACCCCTTCGGCAAACCACAGGGCGCGGGTGTACTGTTCCTTCGTGTAATCCGCCGGCTCGAGCGTGGCAGGTCGAATGCGCTTTACGTTCCAGAGATGAAAAAACTCGTGCGCTGAAACCCCCGGCAGTGAGTCCTCCGGTGGAATCGAAATTGCCGTCGAGTTGGCGTGCTCCATTCCACCGCCTGCGCCGGCGGCCGCTTTTCCAATGTGAAAAATGAAGACGTAGCGTTCAAACGGCGCGCCGCCCATCATCTTGATTTCGTACGCACAGATGCGGCGAAGTGTTTCCTCGATGTGGGATTTCTTCCAGTTGTCGCCGTGGACCACGACCCAAACATCAGGCTTCATCCCTGTCAGTGGAAACTCATCGAATTGTCCGGCTTCGATCGGAGCGTCCGTCAGTTCGTCGTAACTCTTCGCGTCAAAGCCGAGATTTCGCGCGCGCCCGATCTTCTCCCTCGTCGTGAAAAAGGGGCCAGCAACTCGCCAGGCTTCAGGAAGTTCGCGCAGGGAGAGATCAACGTCCTCGGATCGGCGCTCCCGCGCGTACAAAAGGATCAAGGCGGGATTGATAAAAGCGTGCTCGCTATTGAGTTGAGTCGCGAATGGCCCCGGCTCATCCCAATAGGCCGTGTAGCGGATGGTGATCGTCCCCACGCCCGTGATGCGCCAGGTCTGCTTGTCGAGTTTTCCGATGGGGGCGGGCTGGCCGCCAACGAATGCCTGAACCTGTTGGACATGACTCGCAAAGTCACGGATCTGGTACAGAGCATTCCACGCGGGCAATTGGACGACTACTTCCCCGGAGACATCCGGGATGCGCATCGCAACGCGAAAAAGGTGGCTTTCCGGATGAGCGAGCGAAACCTCGTAGCGAATCGTTGCGCGACTTGCCGGTGAAAAACCTAGGAATGCGGGCAAAAAGAAAGCAGCGGAAACGCAGGAGCGGATCCACCTAGGGACAAGAATCACTTGACATGCGCCTCGGTGTGATAC
>JBGOWC010000172.1:0-5158 GCA_041478415.1 Terriglobia bacterium | reverse complement strand
GGCCATCTACAGGACATTCTGGCTGACCGCGGAAGGTAAGCCAAGATCTGATTCCTCCTATGTATATCTGAACGTATATGACAATGCGGACAGATTTCAATTTCAGATCTACTGGAACCCGAAAAAACAGTCGATAGATTTTTCCAATACAGAATATTATTAGAGGGGCTCACCAAGTCCCGGCTGCTGATCCAGACGCGACAAGGTCACGCACTGTTGGGGTGACCTCATCGTTTCCTAACCGACCTGCCCCCGAATCCGCAGGGTGGATCATACGACATTCGCATCCGAAGGGAGACTGTCTCCGGGTGGTATAGTCCCGCGGAGCTGGACGGAGCCAGGCGAAGATTGGAGTTGCCGTGCGGACGCCACCGGATTCAAGAGTGGCGAGGCAGGCTGCCGAATTCGTCGAGGAGGAGTTTGGCGAGGCGCTGCGAATTGTGGCGGATGACGCCGTGCTCTTCGAGGAGATTATCGAGGACGACGCGGAAGCCAAGCCGCTGGAGCTCGGGGATATTCACGGTGACGGGCTCGGCGCCGTCGGCGCGGTAGCGCTTGGCGACTTCCGGCGAGACCGGCTGGCGATTGGCGACGACCCAGTCAATCACGCGATCCGAGGTGTGGCGCAAGATCGCGCGGAGATGATCGGCCAATGTGTAGCCGGTGGTTTCGCCGGGCTGGGTCATGAGATTGGCGATGTACACGCGAGCGGCGCGGGATTTTGCGATGGCTTGGGCGATATCCGGAATGAGCAGATTGGGAATGATGCTGGTGTAGAGCGAGCCGGGACCGAGCAGGATCAGATCGGCGGCGGCGATGGCGTCGAGCGTTTCGCGGAGCGGGCGGACACAGCGCGGAACCAGCGCGATTCGCCGGATGGGAGAGCTGCTGCGGCTGATGCGTGTTTCGCCCTGCACGCGGCGGCCGTTTTCGAGCGTGGCTTCGAGCGAGACGTTCGCCAGCGTCGAGGGAAAGATGCGGCCGCGAATGGCGAGCACTTTGCCGCTGACGCGCACGGCCTCGTTGAAATCGCCGGTGACGTGCGAGAGCGCGGCGAGGAAGAGATTGCCGAAGCTGTGACCGCGCAGGCCGCGGCCGGCGTGAAAGCGGTATTGAAACAGGCGTCCGAGGAGCGCTTCGTCATCGGAGAGCGCCACCATGCAATTGCGGATGTCGCCGGGCGGAAGGATGCGGTATTCCCGGCGGAGGCGGCCGGAGCTGCCGCCGTCGTCGGTGACGGTGACGATGGCGGCGATATCGGCGATGGGCCCGCCGGCATCGCCGCGGCGCCGCCCCGTGAAGTGCTCTTTCAGCCCGCGCAATAGTGTGGAGAGGCCCGTGCCCCCGCCGAGCGCGACGATGCGGAGACCTCCCGCGATACCCTTCGCCTTGCTGCGTTCAGTTTTCAATTGAGAACCTGCCGAAGACTAACCGGACGTGCCGTCCTTCTCCGGGTAGAGCAGCTCCGTGAATCGGGGATCATCCTGGAGGAAGGCGAAATCTTCGTCGTTGCGCGCGTGGTAGCGATTTTCCGGCCGGAGCTGGATGGCGATCTTCAGATTGGCCATCGCGGCTTCGGCTTCGCCGGTCAGGCAATCGAGCGCGGCGAGGGCGTAAATAATATAGTCGGTTTTTGGCGCGAGCTTCCTCGATTTCTGAAGATGCTCGCGGGCTTCATCCCAGCGGGTGAGATTCATCAGCGTGACGCCGCGCTGGTAATGCTCGTCGGCGGTGCGCGGATTGAGCTCGCCGGCCGGCTTCATGCGCTGCTCGACGATGCGCAGATGCATGCGGGCGCGGTCGGAAAGCTCCTTGCTGGGGCCGGTCAATACTTTTTCGAGTTCCTGCTTGGACCGCGCAAATCTTTGTTGGTTGAAGAGCGAAAGCGCTTCGTCGTACGTTTTGAGCTGCGCCTGAACGCGAGGGTCCACCATCTCAACACCGCCCCGCGAAGGCGGAGGAGGGGGAGTTAAAGACCTTTTTTTGTGAGACTTAGACGAACCGCGCGATGCGCTCTTGGTCCGGCTCGATGCGCCCGAAGAGGGCTTCCGCGCTTTTGCCATGCGGGCATCCTAGCAGAGGCCATTTCGCGCGTCAACGCGGGTATGTAACAGGGAAAATCGCGGGGCGAGTAGCTTCTGCGCGACACAAGCAGAAAATTTCGTGTTCGGAAGCGCGTTTCTATCTGAAACTTGCAGTAGCGGCGAGGTGACACCGCGGGCACGGACGCTGGCCTGCCTGCACATCGTGTGCTATAAGTTTGGGGCCACTCAGAGACGACGACAAGTGCCGTTTATCAACTTTCCTGCGCGCGAAATCAACTGCAAGCTCGTGTACTACGGTCCGGGTCTGGGCGGAAAGACCGCGAACCTGCAGTGGATCTACGACCACACGAGCCAGAATCAAAAAGGAAAGATGGTTTCGCTCGCGACGGAGACGGACCGCACCCTGTTCTTCGATTTTCTTCCGCTGGACCTCGGCACGGTGCGCGGATTTAAGACGCGGTTTCACTTGTACACGGTGCCCGGCCAGGTGTTCTATGAGGCCAGCCGAAAATTGATCTTGAAGGGCGCGGACGGCGTGGTATTCGTGGCGGATTCGCAGGAAGAACGGCTGGACGCGAATTTCGAAACGTTTGAAAACCTGCAGGAACACCTGAAAGAACACAACCTGAACTTCGCGACGATTCCCTACGTGCTGCAGCTCAACAAGCGCGACCTGCCGAATGCCATGCCGGTGCCGGAACTCTCGAAGCAATTGCAGAAGAAGGGCGAGCCGATCGTCGAGTCCGTGGCGGTGACCGGGTCGGGCGTGTTCGAAACCCTGAGAGAGCTGGCCAAGCTGGTCCTGGCGGAACTGAAAAAGGGCGGGTAGCGGCAGCCTAGAACAAGCGAAACGTCGTCTCGACGCGGACGCGCACCGACACTGGTTTTCCATCTTTTTCCCCGGGCTTGAAACGCCAACCTCCCACTATCAAGATGGCTTGCTTTGTCATGCCGAAGGGGGCTCCCTTCACTACTTTGATCGCGGTGGCTTTCCCCTCAGCGGTGACGACCACCGAGATTACAACCGTTCCCTGCCATTTGAACGCTCGCGCCAAATTCGTGTAATTCGGGTCGGGGCAGTACTCACAAGAAGGGCTTGTAACACCATCTGCTCCAGACGTGAAAACACCCGGTTCAAGAGGAATTGTTTCTGTCTCCGATTCCGGAAAGGGGCGAGGAATGGATTGCCCAAGTAGGTCGCGCATCTGTTCAGTTAGGATAATGTCCGCGTCACCCTCCCAAACGGGGCCGAGACCCTTTAGTTCCAGCGAAATCCTAAGATTGTCATTCGCGCCGGGAATCAAAGTGCCGGAGACACGGCCCGTGGCCCCGAGTTCTCTTGCAACCGCCAAACCAGAGGCTTCGTGTAAAAGATCCTCTTCTTGAATCCGGTTCTCTTTCAGGAAATCATAGAGACGGCTTCGATCGAGGACAACAAAGCCCTTTGAATCGGCAGAAAGTGAATTCGAAATCCTCTCGGCAAGAAAGACACCCAGCCTTGATATCTGGGATGAGCGAAGCGTCGGGAAATCCATGACAAGAATTCTCGGGTTCGGGGCCTCCACTTTTCGGAGGCGAATTTCCTCGGAGAGTCGCGAGGCCAGCGCATCCAGTCGCGACTGCATGACAAGCGGAATGGCAGGCTCCGGCTGCTGCGAAGCGATGGGACTCGAACTCAGCATTCCCCCAGCGAGAAGCAGGATCATGCCGAAGCGAATATGCACCCTCGAAAGCATCTTAACTATCCGAAGTTGGCAAGCGCGGCGGATTCCGTTTCAAAAGTTGGAATTGCCTCGACGAGGCGGGTGACCGTCAGGGCGTCGCGGACGCGGCCCTGGCCGCAAACGAGGCGCAGCTCGCCGCCCGCGTGCGTCAGCGTGATTGAATTTTTTACCAGCGCGGAAATACCGGAGCTGTCAATCTGCGGCACGTCATCCAGAATGAGGACGATTTTTTTCGCGCCGCGCAAAAGAAGTTTGTCGAGCTCGGTGTTGAGCTGCTCGCTGGCCTGGCCGATGGTGAGCCGCCCGCTGATGTTGGCGATGTGCACGCCGCCGGATTCACGAAAAGAGAGTTCCATGTGTCGGCTCGAGCTCCCTGCTGGTGCGCCTCCCGCGGGAGCAGGAGGATGTCCGCGGGGAGATGTTGCATTATACGATGGCGGCGCAATCATACAAGCGAATGCGCATTCGAAACCTGCATCCGTGGAATGTGACGCCCCGCCGGGCGGCGGAAATCCAGATGGCCCTGCGCAGGCGGTGGGAAGGCAAGGACCGCTTCCCGCCGATCCGGTATGTCGCGGGCTGCGACGCCGCGTTTGTTCTGACGGGCTCGCAGGCGTTGCGTCCGCGGAACACGAGAAGATTGCTCCGCGACGCGAACCGCGCGATCGCGGGAGTGATCGTTTACCGGTTTCCGGAGATGGAAGAAGTCGAGCGTGCGTTCGCGTTGGCGCCGCTGCGATTTCCGTATGTGCCGGGGCTTTTGAGCTTTCGCGAATGCCCGGCGCTGCTGGCGGCGTTTCGCAAACTGCGTCACGCGCCGGATCTGATCTTCTGCGACGCGCAAGGCTATGCGCATCCCCGGAGGTTCGGCCTGGCGTGCCATCTGGGCGTGTTGCTCGACCGGCCGGCGATCGGCTGCGCGAAATCGCGCCTGGTCGGGACGGAGCGCGAGCCGGGGAGAAAAGCGGGAAGCTGGACGCCGCTGACCGACTTCGCTGCCGGGCGAGAAGAAACCATCGGCGCGGTGCTGCGGACGCGAGACAACGTGCGGCCAATTTACGTTTCGCAGGGACATCGCGTGAGCCTGGCGACGGCGATCCGGCTAACGCTCGCCGCGTGCAACGGCGTGCGAATTCCCCGCCCGACGCGCGACGCGGACCATTTCGTGAGCGAGCTAAAGCGAAAATTTCCGGCGCACGGATCGCGTGGATGACGATAAGCAAATCGAATCGCCACGATTTGAATTATCTCTAGGGGGTACTGCGATCGCAAAAGCTGGATGCGAAAACCCAGGACGAATTGAGCAGAATTCTCGCCGAAAAACTCGCCCGAAGGATCCGCTTTCCTTAGAGAAGAGAAGATTGGTGGACGTGGCCGGGCTCGAACCGG